>JBKJPO010000220.1:0-6926 GCA_046595095.1 Chitinophagaceae bacterium | reverse complement strand
CAATTTTATTATAGAGGTGATATATTACTCCATTAAAATTAATGTCCCACCATTTTGCCGGAGAAAAGTTTTGCGAGAGTGATAGTGAAATATTTTTTTGAAGCCCAAGATTTCTTTGAACAAATATGATTTTATTCAGGTCTAGTGTATCTGTAATCCTGGTACTATACTGGACGGTATGAGAAAAGGTTACACCTATTATGGTTGAACTTTTATACACATACTGTAAAGAAAATCTGTGGGTTAGCTGAGGTTGAAGAAATGGATTTCCCTGCCAGAAGGAAAGCTCATCTAAAAGATAAACGAAAGGATTAAGGTCCTGGTATGCGGGCCTGTCAATACGCCGGGAATATCCAACAGAAATCGTATAAGCCTCTCTCGGTTTTACAGCAATACTAAAGGAGGGAAAAAGATCTGTAGAATTTCTTTTGATTTGTTCTGCAGAATCTTTTCCATTAAGTTTAAAAAATAAAGCACCTGTTGAAGATGAATTTTCCAAACGTAACCCTGCCTGCCAACTCCATTTACCTGCCGTTTTTTTATAATTGATATAACCACTGGAAATTTGTTCATTAAATCCAAAAGCATTTGACCTACGATCATCCAAACTGTCTATGATGGCATTTGCATGAAAGAATTTAGCATCATTATCAGCGCTAATGTCTGAAATTTTTGCGCCTGTTTCAAATTTTCCATTCCAGAGATTAGTGGTGTAATCTAATTTTAAAGCCTGAAGATTAATGCCGATATCGGTTAACGAACGATAAAGATTGCTACTTATTACACTTTGGTTATTTGAATAAATATTTGATTGTAAATTTCCATTACCTTTTTTAAAATAGCCGTAATCCGCATCTACGTTGATAATCCTGCCTACCGAATCCTCATATTTGTAATTTAGGTTAACATTATACCTATTGGTTTGCTGAAAATAGTAATCGTTTTCAGCATCCAATACCTGTTCAATTATTGGGGAAGAAGGAATACCGATATTTGTTTTTGTATTTGTAATACCTCCTCCAAAAACAAAGTTGCTGTTTATTACAATTCCCGCTGTACTTTTTCTATTCATATTGTAATCAAGGCCAAATCTGACTCCCATTTTATTCCGTTTATCCGTATCATTTGTAACGCTGTTATAGGACTTATTTATTTGCGTTCGATCTGTTCCATATAAATAAGTATAATTGCCTAAAAAATGATTATAGCTTCCATAAACATTAAAGTTGTTCTTCCTGTAATTAAATGCAAGATCAGCATTGTGCCTGCCATTCATACCATAAGAAACTCCAATACCTGCAGTTCCATTAAAACCTTTTATTTGAGACTTGATTGTTTTTATATTAATAATACCGGCCGATCCCGAGGCTTCATACTTAGCGCCAGGAGTATTAATAATTTCAATAGATTTAATTCCGGAAGCAGGCATTGATTTTAGCAGATCAATTAACTCCTTACCTGACAGATAAGTTTGTTTACCATCAAGTAAAATCAATGCACCCTGCTTTCCATTTAAAGTAATTACTGTCTCGTTATCCACATAAATACCCGGCGCCTTTCTAAAAGCTTCAAAAGCATTTAATCCCTGTGCATCTACACTTTTTGAAACATTATAAACAATATTGTTATCCTGAATATCAATAAGGTTTTGCTTTGAATGAACTACCACTTCTGTTAATGCACCGGCTGGAGTTAATTGTATAATCCCAAAATCTTTGTCTATAAGTTCAAACATAGCTGACCTATATTCTTTGTACCCTGTATGACTTACCGCCAAAGTATAATAACCTTTTAAATTGTATCTTAATTGGAAGTTGCCATCACTGCCAACCGAAGTTTTTGCAACAATTTTATTATCCTTATTAATTAAAGCAATGCTTGCAAATGCTAACTTCTGTTGCTCATGTCCAATAACCTGCCCTCTTATCGCTATTGAAATTGGTAGTGAAATTTCTTTCAAACTATTTTCTTCCTGCTTCTTTTGTACTGTTATACTTTTTCCGGAAATATTATAACTAAACGATTGATTTTTAAAACACAGATCAAGTACGTATGCTAAGGAAACATTGTTCACATCTATAGTTACTAAATCTGCATGTTTCAGTAGTTCTACGTTGTAAAAAAAGTTGTAATCTGTTTGTTTTCGAATCTCAACAAAAATTTTTTCTAAAGGTGCATTCTTTAATGATAAGGTCACTTTTTGCGAATATGCTTTTGCGCTAAACAGGACAACTATAAATAAAATAAAAGCCAATCTCATAGCAAACAACATTTAAAGTTTTATGCCACAGGTCATCAGGCACCTGGGTTAAAAAGAGTTATGTATTTTTGGATTTTTAAATAATAGGAGAAGTTTATTATAATTTATTTATTGCATTACAATGATCTTCCTACCTTTTATCTTTGTTTTTACACCGCTCAATTCCAGCATTTTCAGCACTTCCGACAAATTTATGCTGCCCGCCATTACTTTTAGTAATTCATTCGGACCTGCTTTTTTCCCGTTAAATTGCGAAGCCTTCTCGATTATTGGAAGAATTGCAATTTAAATAGGAGCTCCGGCAAGTCATTTACAAATAATTAATCTTACTGCGTAGATACAATCGTCCATCCATTTGCTACTTGTCTTTGGGAACCATCAGAAGGCTTATTCTTAACAGCCCAGGAAGAACCTTCTTTTATAACAAGCGTTGTTGAACCGCCACCATCCAGGTTGATAGCATCTTTAACACCTAAGGCGAAATACATTTCTGATAATTGGCTAAAGGAAATACCATTAGAATAAGATGCCTGTCTTCCATCAGCTATTATAAAATAAACCAGGTTAGTGGCGCTTACGCCGGTAGTAGTTCGTGGCTCTATGGATATATCACTCTGGGTAACTTTGAGAGAATTTTTAATTAAATATTGTTTTCCGCCAATGGCTTCCCTGATCTTTGTTACATCAACTGTTCTGTCCTCGCTCACTACATAAGGTTTATTTTGATCATCAATAGAGAGGAAAGTGCAACCTGCACAGTACTGCGATTTTATTGCTATCCCATTTTTATAAATGGCACTCGAAGGAACGCCAGTCGTCAGGTTGAAGAAATCACCATTTACAGCAGCAAGCACACGGTTGCCGACCGTATCCTGGACACTTGCAATTCCCGTCATGGTTTGCCTTGCAAATGCATTGCTGTTATTAGGTGTCCCTGCCTTTAACCGCAGGTTTGAATTATTTAAATCAACTTCCAAAATGAAAACTTTCATCGGCTGACTTGAACTGTTCAGATAAGTTATGATCGTTTCAAAAAGCCCTGGAGCAATTTGGATAAGTGTATCGTGCTGTAGGGTTTTTATTAAGTTGGTTTGATTGGTTATTTTTTGAGTGAGAGGACTATAGATCCTTACAACAGTGGGTGGTTGTACGACAGGTGGAACGGTTGCAGACTTTTTGCATGCCGTTATTCCTGAAAACAAAAAAACTATAGATATAGTTACTAAACGACGATTAAATGAAATTATATGCATTGCAAAAAGTTTTTAGAGAAAAGTAAGATAATTGAAATTATTAAAAGATCTAGATATGGATTATAAGAGGATACCAGTTTTAAGTCCTGAAGGGGGAGCAGCTAAGTTAACGGAATGCTTATTCTGTGGAGTTTTTTGTTTTTATACTTACCTTTTCGCAATTCTAGTCTTATTCATCTATATTTAATGCTACCAGGCTAGTCGAGGCTCAGGCATAAAAAACGATTTACCTTTTATTGCCAGTTCCCTGCATTGTTTATAATCAACAGGTATCTTTTTTAAATACAACTGCACACCACCGCTAAACCTCATGAGAAAAAACATACTCTTTTCTATTCTATTTTTACAGTTATCCTTATCCGTTACCGCCCAAAAAGTTCAGATCATTGCCAGGCCAAAAAGTGATTTGAGTTTCGGAAATGTAGCCGTTAGTACTAAAGGGTTGTTGATCGCCGCAGAATATTATGCGCAAAATTGCATTTCACTTTTCGAAGCAATTACAGGCAAGGAATTGTTGCGGCTACCAAATGATGGGCGCCTTAACTCGTTCTTCTTTTCTTCAGATGATAAACGCCTGGTGATAGCTTATACGGATCGGGTAGAATTGTTCGATCTTCTCCGGAATAAAAATATTTTCTTTTTGCCCTTTGAAAACCGTATCCGATTTACTGAATTCAATGCTAGAACCGGCAACCTTGCGCTGGTTTCAACTGATAGCATTTATACCTATTTTGTAGATGCGGATAGAATTTCCCTGGTCCAAAAATTTAGAAATAATAAGGTGAAGAGCGTCAGATTTTCAGCCGATGGAAAATTATTAATCTGCAGCCGGGACAATGAAATAGACATCTTCCAGGTAGCTAAGGGCGACCTGGTAAAGACTGTAGCGGTAAATAATTTACTGGATTTTACTGTTGCTGATTCATTTTTAATTGTCCTTAAAAACGATCCCTATGCATTCCACTACTATCATCTTGATGGCAGGGAAGCAGGTGAGGAAAGAAAATTCAAAAATGCATTTCCGAACTTTCCTTATACTATCGTTCCCATGCAGAATTATTTTGCAGTCCGGTCTTTTGACAAGCTGGTTTTTGCAGATAATGAAGGCTATGAATGGGCGTTAAAGACGGGAGAAAATTTCAGGCAGGTTCAGGTTAATGCTTATGCAGGAGGATATGTTTTGAGCAACCAGGATAAAATAAAAATTATCAACAACGAGGGAAATCCAATAACTGAAATCACCCAGGCTAATTATTTGCATACAGACATGTTTGTGTTGCCTGAGTCTGAAAGGAATATCCTCGTGTCTGATTCCATGATTGCCTTTTCAATAGGCGGAAAGAACCTGAATAAATTTGCATTAACCACTAAATATGCAGGCCTGGGGAATGTTGCGAATGGCATGTTCGTGCTGGCATGCATTGATGGGACGATCGAAGTATGGGATATAGGGAAGGAGAAACTTGCGTATAAAGTAAAACATCCGCGCATCCCATACCAGGTTCAGTTTGATAAAGAAAATAAATTGATCTATGTTTTGGATTTTGTGGAATCGGCTATTTATCAATACTCCTTGGATAATAATCCTGCGACAGTTTTAATAAAAGAACCTATTGCCATTAGTGCCTTTCTTTTCGATGATAAAAAACTGTGGTATGGTAACATTTACGGAGCGGTTTCGATGGCCGAATTTACAGGCAACAAATTAGCTAAGCTGGTAAAGGTTAATATGTTATCCAATAGTATAACAGCGATAAATAGAATTAATCATAACATTCTTATTTCTTCTTTTGGCAGATCAAGGGCTTTGAAGAATGACTTAAGCGATACCGGTAGCGCAAGATTATTTATTGGGCATGATGGATTTATCACCGCCTTCGCATCTTCGGCTGATGAAAAATATTTTGCGACAGCAGCTGCCGATAAATCTATAAAACTCTGGGATCTGGGAAAGGAACGTATGATAGCTTCTTATGATCTTGATTCTGTTTCTGCAAACCGGCTCCAGGTGCAGGATGATGGATTGTTATTTTATGGCCCCGATTGTTTCATGGGAGCTATCACAGACACTGTTTCAATTAATAAAGCAAAAAATCCACCATTGGAAGTAATTGTACAATCACCAAACAATAATGCGCCGATAAAAATGGTGATCAACAAGCAAGGAGACTTGCTTGCTTCCACAGATAACAATACTGTCAAGGTTCGGGATCTTAAAACTGGCTTTCTCGTAAGTGAATTTTCTACCAAATCAAAAACGGTAAATGGGATCACTTTTACAAGCGATGGTAAGATGCTGGCAGTTGCAGCAGGCGATGCTATCGAATTTTTTGATCCACAAACCGGCACAGCAATCAGGCAGATCAATTTGGATAATAGTGGCAGGAGCATTCACGATGTGGAAGCGATCAACAATGTAATTGCAGGTATCAATATACATGGCTGGCACAATCCCTTGTACTATCATAAAAACTCTGGATTATTTACAGGGCAATTGTTTTATAATACCAATAATAAAGTTGATAAGAAAATTGTTGATCTTAAGTATAGTGAAGATGGCACCAAAGCAGCGACTTACGGGAGCAATTATGTAAAGTTGTTTGATATCATTAATGGAGTTGAAAAAGAAAAATTCAGCATACCGCTGCAGATGCCCGGGAAAAATTATGATTGTATTGATGTGCTGGATTTCAGCCCCGACGGGAAATACCTGATGTATGTGGAACCAACAAATGCATCTTCAATAAAGATCGTAAGCACATTAGATGGGAAGATCATTAAGACCCATGATGGCGGCCTGGGAAAATTTGGTAAAGGAGGCAGTTATGTTTTCATGAGTTCAAATAAAAAACTTTCCCTGGCAAATGTAAATGATGATATCGAAAAAATATTGCCTGCAACATTTGATGTAAGGATCCGGTATATAACTTACAACCAACAAGCTGATGTTTATGCAGCTGCTGATGTGTTTGGAAATATAAAAATGATTGAAGGTAAATATGGCATCACCACCAATGAGATCAATCGTTGGGATCAATATACTTATGAGTCGCGCATGTCTTCCGACAATCGCTACATGATTTTTAATAATCAGTGGGGAATTTATTTGCTGGATTTACAGAATCTTTCGAGGCAAGTAGTCACTAAAAATAATTTTCCTTTGGTCGCAGAATTTTCACCTTCTGCTGAAAAATTGTATTTCAGAAAGAAGAATGTATTTTTTGCGCAAACCCTTGCTACAGGAAAGCTCGATTCATTATTTACTTTAGATATTTCCCAGGACGAAATACGGGGATTGAGAATATCTTCCAACGGCGATATCCTCTTTATTTATAATCGAAGTGATGAGGTTTATTTCTACGATCTTAAAACCGCAAAACAATTATGGAAAATCAATACGACCAAAGTTCCAG
>JBKJPO010000161.1:0-4109 GCA_046595095.1 Chitinophagaceae bacterium | reverse complement strand
GATGCTCAATTATTTTAATTTCAATTACAAGGAGCCGGAAGGCAATGCCGTGTTCAGAGTTGAATCACAGTTGAGTTCATGTCCCTGGGATGTTTCCCACCAACTACTTTACCTGAATGTGAATGCCAGGAAGATTGACCTGGAAAAAGTGCCTGCAAGCAATTTTGTTTTTCTTATTGATGTTTCAGGTAGTATGGATATGCCGAATCGTTTACCATTATTAAAGGCTGCATTTCAACTACTGGTAAAAAACCTTCGAGAGAAAGATACTGTTTCAATTGTGGTATATGGGGGATCTGTCGGAATTTGGTTGCAACCAACCGGTGGCGCCGAAAAGCAAAAGATCATCAAAGCTATTGAAGAGCTCACACCTGGAGGATCTACACCGGGCGAAGCGGCCGTGCGGACTGCTTACAATCTCGCAAGAAGGACTTTTATTGAGGGGGGAAACAATAGGATTATACTAGCCACTGATGGTGATTTTAATGTGGGACAAACAAGTGAAAAAGAACTGGAAGACCTTATTCTTCGTGAACGCCAGAGTGGTGTGCATCTTACCTGTCTGGGCGTGGGCATGGGTAATTATAAAGATTCTAAAATAGAAGTATTAGCCAGGCGCGGCAATGGAAATTTTGCTTACCTCGATGATTTACGCGAGGCAGAGAAAGTTTTGGTTACAGAGCTTACTCAAACACTTTATACAGTTGCGCATAATGTGTATCTGAATTTGAAGTTCAATCCAGCTATGGTTAAAGAATATCGTTTGATAGGATATGACAATAAAAAAAATATTGCATCAGACTCTACAAGTGAACTCGAAGGAGGTGATGTAGGATCTGGAAATTCGATCACAGCGATATTTGAATTGATACCAACTGAGCACAATGCATTTTCTACAGAATCGCCAATTGCGGGAGATATTGGTAAATTAGATTTGAATTATCATCTCCCCAACAATAGCATACTTCAGAAAATGACGTACACCTGTACACGCAATTACAAAGAGTTTGCAAGTCTTTCTAATGAGCTGAAGTTTGCTTCTGCAATTGCAATGTTTGGGTTGAAACTTCGAAACTCAAAATATATTTCAGATGCGAGCTGGAATGATATTGTTATCATAGCCAATGAATCGATGAATAAGGAAGATTACCTGCAAACTGAATTTGTGCTGCTGGTGGATAAGGCTAAGAAGATTTATTCTAAGAGGAAGAAAAAAGACGAAGATTAAGAAAAGGTTTCTCTTATTTTTTCCCAAAACGATTTATCATTCTTGTCGGGCTTAGGTTGAAAATTATTACTTTCCTGCATTTTTTCGAGTGTGTCTTTTTCTTCACTGCTTACATGCTGTGGAGTCCAAACATTGATGTGAATGAGCTGATCTCCTTTTTCGTGGCTGTTAATACTAGGGAAGCCTTTGCCCTTAAGCCTGAATATTTTTCCACTCTGTGTGCCGGCAGGAATTTTGATCTTGGCCCTGCCATCGATTGTGGGCACTTCTAGCTGTGTTCCGAATACGGCATCGGGGAATGAGATATACAGGTCAAATGCTACATTCAGTCCATCGCGGTGAAGATGTGGATGTGCTTCTTCTTCGATCAGGATAATTAGATCGCCCGGCGAGCCACCGCGTTCTCCAATATTACCTTTACCACTCATGCTCAGTTGCATACCCTCCTGCACTCCTGCAGGAATATCCAACGATACCGTTTCTTCACCATAAACACGGCCTTCTCCTTTACAATTTGTACATTTATGCGTTATCGTGGTGCCTTCGCCGTTACATGACGGACAAGTAGCTACAGTCTGCATCTGTCCAAGGAAAGTGTTCTGCACTTTTCTAACCTGGCCGTTGCCACCACAAGTGCCACAAGTCTGAACACTGCTTTTATCTTTTCCTCCCATACCGTTGCAGGTACTGCATGTAATATATTTTTTAACCTTAATAGTCTTATTGGCACCCTTCGCAATTTCTTCAAAATTGACTTTAATCTTAATGCGCAGGTTACTTCCGCGAACCCCACGATTACGGCCTCCACGATTTCTTCCACCACCACTAAAGAAATTACCAAACACATCTTCCCCGAAAATGTCTCCAAACTGGCTGAAGATATCATCCATGTTCATTCCGCCACTAAATCCGCCACCATTGCTGCGTCCCGCGCCAAATGCATTGTGTCCAAACCTGTCGTATTGACTTCTTTTATCCTGGTCGCTGAGTATCTCGTACGCTTCGGCCGCTTCCTTAAATTTTTCCTCTGCAGGTTTATCTCCCGGGTTACGATCGGGGTGAAACTGCATGGCCACTTTTCTGTACGCTTTTTTTATTTCATCTGCAGGTGCACTTTTGCTCACCCCCAAAATTTCATAATAATCTCTCTTCATAATTTATTGAACATGGCCATCCATGTGATAAGTTTTATACTGACTAAACATAAATCTTGTATTCATTATGCATTGATAAAAAGAAATATAAATTCCGGTTTGAATAAATTATTTGCCTACAATTACTCTTGCAAAGCGGATCAGTTTGTTGTTGAGTGAATAGCCTTTTTGCACCTCATCTATAACTTTTCCTTTCATTTCCGGCGTTGGTGATGGGATCTCAGAAATTGCTTCGTGTTTTTCAACATCAAATTCTTCCCCGATACTTTCCATCGGTTTAAGCCCCTTGGACGAAAGCGTTGATCTGAGTTTATTAAATACCAACATCACTCCTTCCTTCACTTGCTCCACATCATCTGTCACCTGGATTTGCTTCTCTGCTCTCTCAAAATCATCCAATACATCCAACATTGAGGTTATCACTTCTTTACCGGCCGTTTGAATCAATTCCATCCGCTCCCTTGCTACTCTCCGCTTGTAATTATCAAATTCAGCAAAAAGCCTGAGGTATTTGTCTTTTAGTTCCGCAATTTCAGTCTCCAGGTTTTCAAATTCGTTTGTTGCTTTTTCTACTTCAGGCTCCTGGATTTCGCTTGCCTCAGCTTCATTTATAAGGTCTGTGGCTGTTTCGTCTTTGAGTTCCTGGATCTTTGTCTTTTTGTCTTCCATAATCTAAAAAATTGACTGCAAATGTAAGTCAAACAACTTGCCAATACATTTTAAAAGACAAATTGTCTCTTATAGATGCAACAAACAGGTACGCCTGTCGGCGCATGAGAGCCTTCGATTTTCATGGGATTCAAAGAAGTACCTCCCTTGGTTGGTTTAAAAGAATTGGCATCATGAATGTTGAGGTGACAGTTTGCAATGATCTAGCAGATTGCATTGAGCATAATCCAATGAGAAGAAAACAATGAGAAGAAAACAATGGGGAGATGTCTAATTATTTACCTGGAACTTACCGGATTCGATGATCTTGCCAGCCCGGTCGCGCAGCTGATAGATATAAAGACCACGGTAGAAATCGGTCAGGGGGATATTAATTTTTTGAGTAATAGATTTGAGATCGATTACTTTTTTACCCAGGAAATTATATATCTGGAACGAGTAATCTTTTTCAATTCCTTTTTGGAACTCAAAATTTATAAATGAAATTGCGGGGTTAGGATAATACTTAATAACCTTGGCAGCCTGCTCAATATTAAGCGCAGAAGGAGATTGCGCGAAACTACCGAAACTGATCCCGAGGAAGAAGATAAATATGGAAAGAAGCCGTTTCAACGAATTAGGTGTAAAGTTATTTGTTTATAAAAAATTGTTTATCTGAATGAATACAAATTAAATACCTGTATGGATAGTATACCGATATTGTTCAAAAATAGACTTTTAATTGAATTTGAAAAATATTTACAGCATAAATTAAGCTTTTTTTAAATTAAATCCTCCAATTCTCCGATAATCTTTTCAATGGACTGGAAATCTGGTAGTTCACTTGCATTCTCTAATACTTCTGCGTATCGAATAATACCATCTTTATCGATGACAAATGAGCTCCTTTTTCCCACGCCTTCCATGTCATAACTAAATTTTTCATGCAAGCTGCCGTATAATTTTGAAACAGTTTTGTTGAAATCGCTCAGTAAGGGGAAATTCAACCCTTGTTCCTGTTTATATTTACTCAAAGTATAAAGTGAGTCTACGGAGATTCCAAAGATCTGCACATCCTG
>JBKJPO010000178.1:0-2535 GCA_046595095.1 Chitinophagaceae bacterium | reverse complement strand
CATCTTAATAATTTTGTTTACTCACTTTTAAACTATTGGTAACTGCCCTTTGCAAAATAACTTTTGCATCAAAAAAGTTTGATTTGGATGTGCCTTCTGAAATTTGTAGTAATTCTGCGATCTCACGGTGCTTCATACCCTCAAAGACGTAGAGGTTAAAAACCATCCTGTATGCGGGTGGCAAAGCCTGAACCATCTTTAGTAATTCCTTTTTATTTAGCTGTGCCAATGCATCTTCGTTCCCGGTTTCTTTCATTTCAGCATCTTCAATATTTACCACCGGATGCATTTTGGATTTGCTGCGGTATTGCTGTATGGCGCAGTTCCACATTATCTTTTTTATCCAGCCTTCAAAAGAACCCTCATGTCTGAAATTTTTCAGCGATTTAAAAACCTGTACAAATCCTTCCTGAGTTATTTCTTCTGCTTCCTCCCTGTTTTTAGAATAGCGCAGACACACTGCAAACATTTTTGGTGCAAACAGTTTATATAACTGCTTTTGGGAAATCCTGTTACCCTCAATACAATCGTGTATAAGTTGATTTAATTGTTCCAATATATCAGCTTGCGTTACTAAAATAGTTGCAATCATTCACAAATAGGTTGGGTGAATGAACTACTTAATTCAAAAGTTATATCAAAAGTGAATGAAATTGTGGTTTTATTTTGGCGATGCCGGGCGGCAAAACCATCAGCACTACCTATCCGCTCTTGCTGCAACACAACATCGGCAGGTTCTTTTATTTTTTGTAAAAGTTTTGGGTTGAAAGCGGAAGACCGGCCAGGGCGGAATAATATGGAGATAGAATTACTCATTTCCGAATGGGACTTGTAAATATCACATCAAAAATTTGATGTGGCCCTGACTCTGTGGTAGCAATATTCCATCACACCAAAATCCCCTCGAATTATTCGCTACTCCTTCACCAGCTTCACCACCATACCGCCGCCGGCGTTTAAATCAATTTTTATCACGTCTGCTGATGAAAAGGTTTTTATTTCCTTTATTAAATTATTGGGATTGCTGGCCACATCTGCAGCATCCTTGTATATTTCTGCCCTGTAATTTCCTTTGGATAAAAAGTTTAAAGGAATAGCAACCGCCCTGTTGGTGTCATTTGTAATAGCAGCCAGGTACCAGCTGTCTCCTTTTTGCCTTGCAATGGCAACCCACCCGCCCGGAGTTCCTGCAGGCACCACAGTTTTATCCCACACAGTTGGTATCTGTTGTATAAACTCAAAACCAGGTTGCCCTTCGTAAGCTGCAGGATAATCACATACCATCGACACATGATTTTCCAACACCACATACATGGCCAGCATGTGGCAACGCGTAGAGAGCATGTGTGGTTTGGTATATTGCTGATTATAATTATCGGCAGTCATTGCCCTGAAACCTCCCAGGTGATAATCGGTCGCGCCGGCCAGGGCCCTTGTAAAAATCACATTCATATCATCATCTGCAGTTATGAGGTTGCCCCATTTATTGTTCTCATAATTAAGGGTGCCTTCCCTTGTAGATTCATTGGGATAAGTTCTGTTAAGCCCGGTTGGTTTATAAGCCCCATGGAATTGAATTTCTAAATGATGCGCTGCGGCTCTCTGTAATATTTCTTCCTGGATTAACACCATTTCCTGGTCGTCCCTATCCATAAAATCTACCATCATACCTTTGATGCCCCATTTTTCAAAAAGCGTAAAAGCAGCTTCCAGTTTGGGATACAAAGCCTGCCAATGCACCCAGAAACGAATGCCCACTCCTTTTGTTTTGGCATAATCGCAAAGGGCAGCCACATTCAGGCCGGGCCGGGGCGAAGTAACATCGGTGTTAGGACCAGGCTGGTACGCTATCCCATCGTTCTTGTACCAGGCAACACCCCTGTTACCGATGATGGTGTGAAACTCAATATTATTTCTTGCACAAAAATCAATGTAGTATTTGTTGAAATTAAAATTAACACCGGCTTCAAAGCTGGTATCGGGCAACACGTCACCATTCCACCAATGAAAGGTGGCCTTGCCAGGTTTTAACCAGCTGACATCTTTTATCTTTTGTGGCTCAGCTAAATTGGTTAACAAATTGGATTCTATCAAAGCACCTGCCCTGTCACTTATCATCAGGACCCGCCAGGGGGTGTAATGTGGCAAAGCCGATCTTACTTTCGCATTTTGCCTGTTAGGCAACGGACTCAACTGGCTTGTTAGCATCCCATTTTTTTTTATCAGCGCCATACCGGCATAGTTCAGTAGGTTGGCTTCCGTTATAGCCATGTATATTGTACCGGGAAAGGTAAACAAGGCCGGCATATCCATCAAAGTATCATTCTTAATGCTTTTTAAGGAAAGTGTATTGTAGCGATGCTCACGGGAAGTAGTGTAGTTTTCCAAAAAAGCCACTTGTGCCAATGGATCATTGGCCAGGTTGAAATCAGTTCTTTCTTCCTGCAGGATGTATTCCTTTAAATTGTTTTGCTCCGGTAGTTCGTACCTGAAACCTATGCCTTCATTGAATAACCTCACCCTGAGGTTAACCCG
>JBKJPO010000175.1:0-6504 GCA_046595095.1 Chitinophagaceae bacterium | reverse complement strand
GGAACTTTGTCCCACCAATGCAGCAAACTGGTCATATACAAAAACAACTGCGTCGATCTGGTTGTGAATATATGTTGTAACCTGGTTCTCGGAATTCTTAATATTGTTCTGGAATTTACTGAGAATAGTTAGTGCCGCTACTGTAGGGGTCATGTGAAAAAATGAGGTTGTGAAATCTCTGGTTTTCCCATCCTGTCCTTTAATTGGAACAACGTCAATTGGCAAGGTTTTTTCGAATTCCTTCCTGATCTTAGGATCTATATCTAACATTGCTTTCTTATATGCAATCAATTTTGCTTCCAGTTCTTTTCCTTTTCCTTTAGTGTCAAAAAGACGGGTAGCAGCATCAAGATTATCTTCCTTAAACTCCTCTTTTCCATCAACAATCTCAAGGTCAGCTTCCTTTTTTAGCTCTTTTTTTAAGGCCTCGATATAATTATTCATATCATCAGAAAGCTTCTGTGCCTGGTCAGCTTTTGGCTTCCAGATGGCCGCTTTGTCTGCTGTTTTCTGATCTTTTAATTTATCGGCTAATGATTTATAAAGCGTATTATTTGCCACAGAAATATTTGTGTTGGAATTCATCAAACTCCCATCCACTACTTTAAATGCATTCAATATTTCCACGGACACGTTCAATGCAAGTAGTGCTGTAAGCACTAAATACATCATATTGATCATCTTTTGCCGGGGCTCTTTAGGTAAAGACATAATGTGTTATTGTTTCAATTTTTTCGATTAGGGTTATTTGTTCTGAAAGATCAGTGGAGGGGCAACTCCAATTATGATCTTCCCTGCATTGCAGTAAGCATGTTGCCGTAAACGTTATTGAGCTTACCCAGGTTATTTGCAAGGGTAGCAATTTGGTCTTTAGCTTTGGTTGCATCTTCAACGCTAGACATCATAACCTGGCTGGCCTCAGCCATTTTACCATAGAAACTATTCAAAGACTTCAGGTGGTTGTTGCTTTCATTCAATTCAAGCTCATAAATGGTATTGAGTGAAGAAAGATTTTTTGTAAGCACCTGCACCTGCTCATGAAACCCTTTTGCACTTTGAGAAGCATCATTAAAATTCGACATAGTGTTTGCTGATGTCGTATATGCATCCCTCAACTGGCCAATAGCGGTTGTGGCTTCTTTCGTTTTCGCAGAAAAATCACTTGTTGATTTTACAACATCTCCAACTTCACCAAGATTTGAAACCGTAGTGCCTAATTTCTGGAAATTATCTCCAAGCCTTTTCAGATTAGCTGGGGTAATATCAGCTTCCTGCATCATTTTATCCATCGACTGTAACGCAGGATTCCCTGTATTACCAACCATTTTTGGAAGTGCTTCAGCGAGTTTAGCCATGTCCTGGCCCGGAGGCGGTAAGAATGCATAAACCATGAAGATTGCTGCTTCAGTTAACAAACCAACGGTTAACATCACATCTGCAAATGATTTATGGGTAATTTTCGCCCATGCGCCGAAGATAACAACTGCTGCACCTACGCAAACAAGGATGTTAACGATTCTGTCGGTTGATCTTGAAGTACCTGCCATAGCTTATTGTTTTTTGAAATTTTGAGTTTGGGGATTATTAAGGTTAACACATACTTATGGCTCTACGATTTCTCTACAAGCAATAAGATGTTATTAAAAAATGTATCTAATAAAGATGGTTGAAGTTAAATTATCTCTTACCTTTTTTGATAACCGGAGGTAAGTCAATTACTGTACGAAACCCGATATATGCTTTTGCAGTATCCTGGTATTCATAAGCACGTGTGCTTGTCTGGAGGAAATATCCTACATCTTTCCAGCTGCCACCACGTAAAACCTTGCGCTTCATGCGGGGAAAATCCTGCTCTTTTGCATTATACCGAATATCGGGGTTCATGTCGTGCTGGAAGTTGTAACCACCTTCATAGTATAATGAAGAAGTCCACTCTGCCACATTTCCGGCCATGTTATACAATCCGAAATCATTTGGCCAGTAAGCATCTGCACGCACTGTGTAGAATCCACCGTCTTCAGGATAGTTACCGCGGCCTGGTTTAAAGTTTGCCAATAAACAGCCTTTCTTGTTACGAAGGTACGGACCACCCCATGGATAGGGTGCTTGTGAACGGCCGCCACGTGCTGCATATTCCCATTGTGCTTCGGTAGGTAAACGGAATGGAGATTCCGTTGTACGCCTTTTACTTTGTAAATAAGAATTTAAAAAATGTGATCTCCACTCGCAAAATGCAGTAGCCTGTTTCCAGCTTACCCCAACTACAGGATAATTTCCAAATGCGGGGTGGCCAAAATATTGTTTAGCCATTGGCTCATTGTATGAATAAGCGAAGTCTCTCACCCAAACAAGAGAATCAGGATAAACCTGGATATCTGTTTTTACTATGAATTTGCTTCTTGGTTCAGGCTGAGTGCCTGGCGCTTGTCTTGCGGCTGCAGCTTTAAAATCGAAGGTCTCTGAATGATACACCACTTTGGTAGCATCCAATTCTTTTTTACCGAATATCCTGTTCTCAGGAGTAACGATCATTGGTTCAATCTTTTCAATGGTCGTTTTGTCGCCCCATTTAATGGCTTTTGCTTGTTTCCAATCGATATATTCATTGCCATCAGGGCCGGTTTTAACCATGCCCATAAGTTTAGCAGCAATAGAATCCCTCACCCATTCTGTAAACTGGCGATATTCATTATTGGTAATTTCTGTGGCATCCATCCAGAATCCACTGATCGAAACTTGTTTATTTCTTGCAGTAAATGCATAGTTCACATCCTCGTCACTTGGGCCCATGTGAAATGTTCCCGGTGGAATGTATACCATTCCGGGAGGTTTGGGTATGGAGTACCTTGATGCTGGTGCAACTCCAATGAGCTGACCCTGAGGATCTTTAGTCTTTGTCTTAGACTTAGACTTCCCACAGCTCGACATAGTGGCAACAGCTGCGACAGCTATCACACATAACAACTGGTTCTTCATCATAATTAACTTTGAGGGTACGGGCAAATGTAATAATTATTTTTAATTAACTGCACCAACTGAACATCGTTCATTTAGTTAAATCCCTAATACAATTATTCAGCCGTGAATAGGAAAACGAGGCAATTAAAAAATTATTGTTGCAATCTATAAAATTTTGGATGATCTGTGGAGCTTGTTTACACAATTTAGCAAATCATTAATAGGTTCCTGGCAGGAATAGTTACGGCATATGTAAATTAAGGTTTCGCCGTTGGTTTCTTTCCCTGCCAGCAGGGAGAAATCATCCTTTTGATTTACTGCAGATTGAAGAATCAATGAAGGGAATAAAGATTTCAACAATTCATCTCGTTTGCGTTCATATTCCGGACCTATAATGGCCACTTCATTTTCGCCTATAATATAATTCATTAACACCTGGGACCATTTTGCAAAAGAACCGGGATATTTCAAAATTGCGGTGAGAAGTGACTCCACCATACCGACCCCCATTTCCTGCCATGAAAAAGATTGAGGATCTGCACCAGGTAAATCTTCACCGGCTTTCACCAAAACCGGGTGATTGTAAATAATAGAAAGATATTGAAGGTTTGCTGCCATCACCGCATTTCCTGATGGCGTTGCACCATCATAAATTTCTTTTTTCCTAACTATAATATCACGTTGATCTTTATGGGTATAATAAAACATGGCTGAACCCTCATCAGAAAAATTATCAATTACATACTCAGTAATTTCTTTTGCAATATCAAGATAGAATGTATTTGAAGTAATTTCCTGGAGGCTAATACAAGATTGAATAAAGTAAGCATAATCATCAAGAAATGCCGGAAATTTTGCTTCTCCATTTTTATAAGTATGATAGTAACCGTTGCTATTTTTATTCTTAAAATTATTGGTTAAAAAATCAAAACTCTTAATAGCCATTTCCTTCATTGGATCATCGCTTAAAGCTCCTGATGCTTTACAAAGTGCGGTTATCATTAATGCATTCCAACCCATTATAATTTTATCATCAAGCTGGGGACGGATTCTTTGATTCCGGGCTGCAAGGAGTTTTTTACGATTCTGTTCGAGAAGCAATGCCAGGCCAGCAGGATCCATATTTTCTGAAGCTGCAAATTCTGGTAGTTCAATTTTTACACGCGGGATATTTTTCTGTTCCCAATTTCCCTTTTCGGATATATCGAAATATTCCGCAAACAAGGAAGCATCAGCACCAAGTATCTCTTTTATTTCATCCAGTTTCCATACATAAAATTTACCTTCTTCACCTTCGCTATCTGCGTCTATGGCTGCATAAAATCCGCCTTCATCCGAAAGCATTTCGCGCTGAAGAAAGGCGATAGTTTCCCTTATGGTTTGTTGGTATAATTCTTTTTTTGTTACCCGGTAAGCATCAGCCAAAACTGCCACAAGCAGAGCGTTATCATAAAGCATTTTTTCAAAGTGGGGTGCGAGCCATTGTTCATCTGTGGAATACCGGGCAAAGCCTCCCCCAATATGATCATATATTCCTCCGCAAATCATTTTATCGAGACTCAATTTTGCCTGTTCAAGTGCATCAGCATTTCCTGAAATTTGATGATACAGCAATAGGTACTCGATTACTTGTGTTTGAGGAAATTTTGGAGCTTTGCCAAATCCACCCCATTGTTTGTCTGACTGTTTGAGAATTTGTTCCGCGATTTCGTGCAATTGATTCTTGTGAAATATTTCTTCTTTAGGAACTAACAATCCTTTTGTTGTTAAACTGCCAAACTCTGCGGACTTCCCAATATGTTGAGTAAGTTCCTCAGCTTGCGCTTCCACCTCATCCCGCTTCTCTTTAAAAAGATTATTTACGCCCTGCAATACTTCTGTCCATGATGATCGGTTGAAAGCCTTAACCGGTGGAAAATATGTGCCGCCATAAAATGGTTTACATTCCGGGGTAAGAAATACATTTAATGGCCATCCTCCATTTCCCGCGATGGCCTGTACGGCATCCATATAAATGTGATCCAGATCAGGTCTTTCTTCACGATCAATTTTAATATTAATGAAATGCTCATTCATGAGCGATGCTGTGGTTTCATTTTCAAAGCTTTCCCTCTCCATCACATGACACCAATGGCATGCTGAATAACCAATGCTTACCAGGATGGGCTTATCTTCTGCCCTGGCCTTGTTCAAAGCTTCCTCACCCCAGGGATACCAATTCACCGGGTTGTGTGCATGTTGCTGAAGATATGGACTCGTTTCATTGATAAGGGCATTGCTATTCTTGGACATGTTATTATTTTATTTATTTCAATCGACTATATTTAAAATCATTCCGAAGATAATCTACTTAACCTTTTTTAGCTTATACGAAAATAAACCTCAAACTTTACAGTAGTAATTCCGACGGACAATCTACCTCTCACATAATTTCCTTGGCTGCTGATCTTTTCTGCCGTATATTTAGTACTCCAAAAAAAAACCAAAATTGAAGTTGAACCAACGAATTTCTTTCGAATAAATATTTTGGTAGCAGCCTCATAAAAAATTAATCTAATGCTTTTATCCCAAGTCTTAATATAAATTTCCGTAATCAAATTCCAAATAATTTCAACTTTAACTCCACACTTTTAATTCACCTAAAAAATGATCGATTATGAAAAAAATCTACCTTTTGTTTTTCTTATTGCTTCCAACAATAATCTCTTTTGCACAGTTCAATTATGCAGCTGCAAATGCCGTAAATGTACCCGGAACTTATACTGATCTGGGGGTTACAGGAACTGCAATTACTACAAGTTTTACAGGAACTCCGATTACATTTGATGATGATAGCTCATCAGTACAAAACATTGGATTCAATTTTACTTTTAATGGTACTGTCTTTACTCAATTCGTATTAAGTACTAACGGATTTATCAGGTTGGGTGCCATTCCTCCATCAGGAACAAATTATAATGTACTAGCTGCCGCTTCAACTGAGATCAATACCATTGCTGCATTTAATATGGATCTTGATGCTGGAACTTCTGCTCCGGAATATCGTGTCTCTACAACCGGGGTTGCCGGATCACAAATTTGTACAATCCAGTACAAAAACGTTCGGGATTTTAGCGCTACCATGGGGCAATATGATAATATAAACTTCCAGATAAAGCTATTTGAAGGAAGCAATAATGTTGAATTAGTTTATGGAACATTTACTCCAAGTGTTGCTCCAAGTGCTTTTATTCCTGCTATAGTGGGAGTTAAAGGTTCAACAAATGCCAGTTCTGTTAATGTTACTAAAGGCTCTACTACTGCATGGGCCTCAGCATTATTTATTAATGGTCCATACACCGGAAACTCATTCAATACCCGGAATACAGTTTTGCCAATTCCAGGTATAACATTCAGATTTGTAGCTGTTGCTTTACCAAATAATGATGCACAGGTTGTTTCAGTTTATACTTTAGCACAATTAGCAATACCCTATGGCTCGCCCCACGTAGTACGTGCCCTGGTAAAAAATGCAGGCGCTGTAACAATTACAAACGTGGTTGTAAG
>JBKJPO010000219.1:0-3489 GCA_046595095.1 Chitinophagaceae bacterium | reverse complement strand
TTTTTTTAAAATCTGTAAACCCTTCGGATATGTTGTAATGCTTTTTAAACCGCTCTACCTTTTCAATATCAGCATCACATAAAGCTACCAGTTCGATACCCGGCGTGCTAATTATTGCTTCTGCATGAGAAATTGGGAGCCAGCCATCCGGAACAATATCTTCTAATCTTTTTGAAGGCTCTGCGCCCATTCTGCCTAAACCAATAACTGCAGCTTTCATGTTAATTAGTTGTTCCAATAAATTAAAGTACTAAATAATTGATGCTGATGCGATGTGTATTTTTCATATTGCGCCTGCAATTGGGTGTAATGTATTTCTTCGCTTAAAATGCAGTCTGCATTAATAGAACCATCTTTAATTTTATCCAACAAATACTCCAGGTTTCTTTTCATGTTAAATCTAAAATCCAGAACACATGTATCAGTTTCGTTTATATGGCTAAGTGTTTTTATTTGTATATTTTTAAAATAAATGTAGGTTGGATCAAGGGGGTTGAAATCGGGGAGAGCTTGTCCTCTTCCAGGAAAACCTACATTTACAATAGTACCTCCCTTTCTCACCAACTCAAGTGCTAATTTCCAGTCGGACCAGGTGTTCGAAGTATTAATCACTATATCAATTCCAGTACCATGCGTTATCAGTTGAATATTATTCAAACAGTCAGCATTTTTTTGAAATACCCTTATTTGTTCCTTAATCAATAATGTGGGATCAGGCTGGTTTGTAAATGCATATGGATTGGCTCCTATAAGTTTAGTCATCAGAGCCGTGGTAAGTCCCAATGTACCAATACCTACAACAGCAATATTATGTCCGGCTTTTGCATTTGCCGATATGATTGCATGGTACCCAAGGTGAAATAGATATGTAACGGCTACTTGCTTCAAGTCTGTACCAGACTCCAATTTCAAAGCAAAATCACTTTCCTTTATTTTAAAAGAAGTTCTATGGGATTGAAAGCTCAATAGGTAATCACCCTCTTTACACTTAGTAACGGAAGCTCCGCAGGCAATAACTTTAGCAATATTACAATAACCTACTACCCGGGGATAAATATTACCTGGCCGTAATGGCGGAAGGCCCAGGTATGCGGCATTTTCAGTGCCCGGCGATATGGCTGAATACAAAGTTTCTGCAACAATTTCATCTTTACACAAATCATCTAAGCTAATTTGTTCTTCTTTTAGAAAAAGTTGTTTTGGCCCTGAGAGTGTGTATATCTTACTTGTTAAAAAAGCCATCTATACAATTTATAACATAAGACTGTTCTTCCTGTGTTAAAGTAGGAAACATCGGGAGACTCAGGCATTGGTCATAATATTTTTCTGATTGTTCAAGATTCAGATATTGCTGACCCAATTGCTGATAATAAGGCATTTTGTGAACGGGTATGTAATGCACCTGGCAAAATATATTTTTCAACCGTAGATGATCGTACAGCTCTTTTCTTTTAGGGGTTTGTATAACATATAGGTGATAAGCATGCCCTTCTACCACTCCGGATTGAGATACGATGTATGACTTATTCTCAAAGGCTTTTTGATAATTTGTAGCTATTGCTCTTCTACTTGCCAATCCTTGCTCTGCTCTTTGCAATTGCGAACTACCTAAGGCCGCCTGGAAATCAGTTAACCTGTAATTATAACCCAGTGTTTGCATTTCGTAATACCATCCACCATGATTTTTTTTCAAAAGATTGGGATCTTTGGTTATACCGTGGGTACGCAAGAGTAATAATTTCTTGTAAAGAAATTCATCATTGGTAGTAATCATACCACCTTCACCACATGCTATATGTTTAACCGGGTGAAAGGAAAAAATTGACAATTCTGCAAAGTTTCCATTTCCACAATTTTGTTTTGCTCCATTTTTATCCTTAAAAAATCCACCCGGGGCATGGCATGCATCTTCAATCAACCACAATCCATGCTCATCGGCAACTTCACGGTACGCTTCCAAATTAACGGCATAACCAGCAAAGTCAACCGGGATAATCCCTTTAAAAAATCCTATTGGCTTTGATGCAATCAAGGCCTTTACTTTATTAATATCTAACGTATAATTATCCGGATTTATATCTGCAAAATAAACTTGCCCCCCGCAGTATCTGATACAATTGGCCGAAGCCGCAAAAGTGATGGGGGTAGTTATTACATTACAAGATTCATCAACATTGAGTGCCATTGCGCATAGGTGCAATGCGGCCGTTCCGTTGCTTAAAGCTATTGCATATTTAACCCCAATGTAAGTAGCGAATGCTTTTTCAAAAATTTCGATAGCAGGCCCCTGAGTTAAAAAATCAGAAGTTAAGGTGTTACTTACAGCTTTTAAGTCGGCATCACTGATGAACTGTTTACCATATGGGATGGGTTTGATAATCATTTTTAGTCAAGGGTTTTGTCTACATGTACTCTAATTAATTCCCGCAAAGATTCCGGCGTTTCCCATTGGGTATTTTCTCCGGAAGTATAACTAAATCCTTGTGCAACACGTTGTGCATTAAAACGGGTGATGTATTCATTTTTATCCCAGGTAGGAACCTGAGGCAAAATCACATAATACTTTCCTAAATCGTAGGTATTATACGAGTCTGATGCAGTAATCATTTCTTCATGTATTTTCTCACCAGGCCTAATACCTATCACTCTATGTTCACATTCAGGCCCAATCGCTTTTGCAACGTCCATAATATTGTAGGACGAAATTTTTGGAACAAATAATTCCCCGCCCCAAGCCGTCTTCAATGCATTAATTACCATTTCAACTCCATCGTATAGGGATATGTTAAAGCGAGTCATGGTTATATCAGTTATAGGAAGTACCCCTTCTTTCTTTTTTTGGATAAAGAAAGGAATAACAGATCCATTTGAACCCATAACATTTCCATACCGTACTACCGAAAAATTAATTTCCTTTTTGCCTTTTATATTATTTGCCGCTATAAAAAGTTTATCGGAAGCTAATTTTGTGGCACCATATAAGTTTATTGGTGCACAGGCTTTATCCGTACTTAATGCAACTACTTTTTTTACAGAATCAGAATCCAGTGCTGCCCTGATAACGTTTTCAGCCCCGCCGATATTTGTCTTCACACATTCATCCGGATTATATTCTGCAATATGAACGTGTTTCATTGCTGCAGCATGGATCACATAATCTACATCTATAAATGCTCGTTTCAGCCTTGGTAAATCACGAACATCGCCAATAAAATATCGTATAGCTGGGTACGTACTCTCCGGAAATTGCTGGGCCATTTGATATTGTTTCTGTTCATCTCTTGAAAAAATAATAAGCCTTTTAACTTTTGGATAATTAGTAAAAATATAATCCGTAAGTGCTTTACCCAGAGAGCCTGTGCCACCTGTTATTAATATCGATTTATCGTTTAACATGATTTTCAATTTTGTATTTATATTCTATATTGTCATCAAAATTCCAGGTATACTCAACAAGTGGTTGAAACCAGTTGTCAGAAATGATATCAG
>JBKJPO010000181.1:0-5249 GCA_046595095.1 Chitinophagaceae bacterium | reverse complement strand
GGATATGATACGTTACGTACCAGATATCATTTATCCCTATCATCCAAAACAACTGTTTATTTATTGCGGTGAAAATGATCTTTCTTCTTCAGATACGGTAACTGTTTCAATTGTAGTGGATCGCTTTAAAAATTTATTCGGCCACGTAAGGAAAAAATATCCGAAACTTCCGGTTTTATTTGTTTCTATCAAGCCCAGCCCAAGCCGGCGAAGGTTTCTCTCTAAAATGAAACAGGCAAACCTCGCGATAAAAAAATTTTTAAAAACAAAATCTCGTACAGGTTACGTAAATGTTTACGACAAGATGATAAATAAACATGGAGTCTTGTTACTTGATATCTGGAAGGAAGATAGCCTCCATATGAATGCAAAAGGTTATGCTATCTGGCAAAAAGCAATCAAGCCTCACCTCCTGAAATAATGGATCATTAATAATATGTTTTAATTAATCAGCTATGTTAAAAAAAATATTTCTCCTAACCACTTTGTTAAGTGGAATGTTGTTCACGCTACCCGCACAGGATGCGAAGATGAAAATTTTCGTCGATGCACTTCTAAAAAAAATGACCCTTGAAGAGAAGATTGGACAGCTCAACCTTATTACACCGGGAGATGGGATACTAACGGGTTCGGTTGTGAGCACAGGCGTAGAGCAAAAAATAAAAAGTGGAAATGTTGGTGGAATGTTCGGTGTGATCGGAGTGAACAAAATTCGTAAAGCTCAGGAACTTGCTGTGAATAACTCCCGCCTTAAGATCCCGATGCTTTTTGGTTCGGATGTGATCCATGGGTATAAAACAACATTTCCCATACCATTGGCACTGGCCTGCAGCTGGGATACGGTAATGGTTGAACGCAGTGCAAGAGTTGCTGCAAATGAAGCAACAGCTGATGGTCTTAACTGGGCATTTTCACCCATGGTAGATATTGCCCGTGATCCGCGTTGGGGCCGCATTGCAGAGGGTGCGGGGGAAGACGCTTATCTCGGTTCTAAAATGTCGGCAGCAATGGTGAGGGGCTACCAGGGCACCGCTCTCTCAAAAAATAATACACTCATGGCCTGTGTAAAGCACTTCGCCTTATATGGAGCTGCGGAGGGTGGAAGGGACTACAATACCGTTGATATGAGCCGCATTAAAATGTATGAATATTACCTTCCGCCTTATAAAGCAGCAGTGGATGCGGGCGTGGGCAGTGTAATGACATCTTTCAATGATGTGGATGGAGTACCTGCTTCCGCTAATAAATGGTTGCTTACTGATTTGTTGCGCAACCAATGGGGCTTCAAAGGATTTATTGTCACAGATTATACATCAGTGAATGAAATGAGCGACCATGGTTTGGGAGATCTCGAAACAGTTTCTGCCCTGGCAATGAATGCCGGAGTTGATATGGATATGGTAGGAGAAGGATTATTAAGCACAATGAAAAAATCGCTGACAAAAAGAAAAGTTTCTTTAGCGCAGATTGACCAGGCATGCAGAAGAATTTTAGAAGCTAAATATAAATTAGGCCTGTTCACCGATCCTTTCCTGTATTGTGATTCAAACAGGATGCATCAGGAGGTATTAACTGAGGCCAACAGAAAAGAAGCCAGGGAATTCGCAGAACGCTCCTTTGTTTTGCTTAAAAATAATAAACAATCATTGCCGCTAAAAAAATCTGGAACAATAGCCCTGGTAGGTCCATTGGCAAACAATAAAAGTAATATGCTTGGGACTTGGGCAATTTCTGGTGAAGCTTCTACCGCAATCACGGTACTTGATGGTATCCGGAATATGATTAAAGGCGATATAAATATTATTTATGCTAAAGGCGCAAACATTACTGATGATTCCTCGCTTGCAAAAAAAGCAAATGTATTTGGTGAGAAGGTCGATATTGATAAGCTGAGTCCGCAAGAATTGAGCAATGAAGCTTTGGCTGCTGCTGACAAGTCTGATATTGTTGTTGCTGTGGTTGGTGAAGCTTCTGAAATGACCGGAGAAGCGGCTAGCCGATCAGATATTGGTTTACCGGAAAGTCAATTGAATTTATTAAAAGCATTATCGAAAACAGGTAAGAGATTAGTTGTTGTCATTATGAGTGGGCGGCCTCTCACCTTAAATTGGGAAGCAGAAAATGCTACTGCCATTTTGCAGGTTTGGTTTGCAGGACATGAAGCCGGTAATGCCATAGCCAATGTTTTATTTGGGAATTATAATCCTTCAGGCAAAACTGTGATCACATTTCCCAGGAGTGTAGGCCAAATACCAATCTATTACAATCACAAGAATACAGGCCGGCCCCAGGGACCCGGGCCAACACAGAAATTTCGGTCTAATTATCTCGATATATCAAATGATCCACTCTACCCTTTTGGATATGGATTGAGTTATACATCTTTTTCATACGATGAGATAAAAGTAAATAACACAAATCCTAAGGGGACTCAAAATATTCAGGCATCTGTAAAGGTCACGAATACCGGAAGATATACAGGTGAAGAGGTAGTGCAGCTGTATATTGCTGACCCGGTTGCCAGCATTTCCAGATCGGTAAAAGATCTTAAAGGCTTTCAGAAAATCATGCTGAAACCCGGAGAAAGCAAAGTTGTTGTTTTCAATATAACAACTGAAGAACTAAAATTCTACAACACTGAACTGAAGCGGGTTTGGGAGCCTGGTGAATTTATTATACAGATTGGAACTAATTCCCGGGATGTAAATAAAGTGAAGATTAACTGGGCTAAATAGCTTTTAAATATTTCCGATACACCACTTCTTCAATAAATCCATGTTACTTATATTTCCTGTAAATATTAGAGTTGTCCGAAAATAGATTAACAAATTTTAAGGTTAAATACTTTTCCTATTTATAGAAAATACTTACGATTTAATGAACTTAGTTGCATGAAAACAACCGGTATAATTTTGCTTTCGGTCTTCACCTTTCAATTTTCTTTTGCCCAGCCTAAAAAGTATAATCCTCCGATCATCAATAATACAGGATCGATAAAAGTAAATGCTGATAAATTAAAAGTTAAGCTCTCCACTGAAGAGATGAAATTATATACCATCATTAATGAATACAGGAAGAGCAAAAATCTTCCCATCATTCCATTATCAGTTTCTCTTTCACATGTTGCGCAAACACATTCCATTGACCTTGAAAAATACAGGCCTGGCATGTCGGATACCTGCAATTTGCATAGTTGGTCAGATAGAGGAAAATGGGTTGGTGTGTGTTATACTCCAGACCACAAAAATGTAGATCTTGTTTATTCCAAACCACGGGAGCTAACAGAATACAAAGGGAATGGATATGAAATTGCATATTATAATTCCGCTACCGCAAATGCTGTGGCTGCACTTGAAGGATGGAAAGGAAGTCCAGGGCATAACAAAATGATGTTGAATGCAGGGGTCTGGGGCTCCAACTGGAAGGCAATAGGCATTGGTATTTATAAAAATTATGCTACGGTTTGGTTTGGCCGCGAAGTTGATGTTGCGGTCATGAATTAAGCACTGCATTGTTATAAAGTCGAATGCGATTTCTGAGTATATTGCTGCATGCAAAAAATTTATACCGCAGACGAGGTTTTTAATGGTGAAACATTTCTTCCCCACCATGCGGTAATTACTCTGGGAGATAAGATTACCTCAGTATTGCCCATCGTTTCTTTACCCGATAAGAGCGAGATTTTTTCCCATGATTATTTTCTTGCGCCTTCCTTTATCGACTTGCAAATTTATGGTGCTGCCGGAAAATTATTTTCTGTTTTTCCTTCAGAAGAAACTCTTGCAATAATGTATGAGCATTGCATGCGCAGTGGAACACACCAGTTTCTTCCTACTGTTGCCACCAATACCAGCGAAGTAATTTATAAAGCTATTGATGCTGTCAGTAATTACAAGCGAAAGGGTAATGAAGGTGTTCATGGATTACATCTTGAAGGTCCATGGATCAATAAATTAAAACGTGGTGCCCATATCGAAGCTCTTGTTCACACACCTTCTATTCAAGAGGTAAAAGATTTATTGAAATATGCCAAAGGAATAATTTCAATGATCACACTTGCTCCCGAAGTTTGTGATCCGGAAATAATAGACTTGATACAATCTAATGATATTATTATTTCTGCAGGACATAGCAATTCCACATTCAACCAGGCCATGCAGGCATTCGATAGTGGAATTCATACCGCCACACATCTATTCAATGCGATGAGTGCAATCAATCACCGCGAACCTGGCCTACCCTCGGCCGTTATGTTGCACGATTCGGTGATGGCCAGTATCATCGCAGATGGGCATCATGTAGATTATCAAATGGTAAAAATTGCGAAGAAAATGCTGCAGCACAGGCTATTCCTGGTAACAGATGCTGTAACTGAAACCAGCGCAGGACCTTATCCTCATCATATTGATGGAGATAAATATGTAGCAAATGATATCCTCAGCGGTTCATCGCTCACTATGCTCCAGGCCGTAAAAAATTGCGTAAAGTTTGTGGGTATCGAAATGGAGGAAGCATTAAGAATGGCAAGCCTCTACCCTGCTAAAGTGCTTGGCCTTGAACATAGTTGTGGCCGGATTGCAGTAGGCTTTGATGCATCCCTGGTGAGATTGGATAAAGATTTAAATGTGAGAGGGATTTCATAAAAAATATTAATCATTCTATTATTTCTTTTTTCTTTCCTGCATCCACTGCTTTAATAAACTTTATTATTCCGTTCATGTATATATCCTGGTCATCATACATAGCCATGTGGCTGCCTTTCGGACAAAAAAGATAACTGCCATTTTGAAATTGTTTCGACATCCATTTCATATGTTCAGGATCCATGGTATCAAATTTTCCTCCAACTGTAAGCACTGGTATCGATAATTTACCCAGGTCTCCTTTCCTATCCCATTTCTCTAATTTGCCTGAAAGGCCAAATTCACTTGGGCCTTGCATGGTTACATAAAGCGAATTGTTGAGTTTTGAAAATGAACGGTTAACGGGCTCTGGCCATTGGGCCACCGGCATGCGGAGAAAGTGCTGTACGTAAAAATTCTGCATCAATAAATCCATATACTTTGGATTTTGAAAATCTTTATTTTTCTCAAGCATTCTTATGGTATCTAATATTTTGGGATGCATTTGCTTTGAAAGTACATCATTGGCGTACTTGCTATAATCAGGTCCGCTAGACATCATATTCGAAATTATCAAGGCCTTCAGATTAGCCTGGTACTTTAACCCATACTCCAGGGCTAATATTC
>JBKJPO010000150.1:0-3225 GCA_046595095.1 Chitinophagaceae bacterium | reverse complement strand
CTAAAACAAAAATTATCCATCGTATCACGAGGTGAGGTGGCGCAACTAACGGATACCATAAACGAAATGATCGATACCCTGGCGGTGTTTGCCGACCAGGTAACAACAGTTGCCCGTGAGGTAGGTGTGGAAGGAAGGCTTGGTGGTCAGGCGAGTGTACCAGGTGCATCAGGTATTTGGAAAAATCTTACAGAGAACGTTAACCAACTTGCAGAAAATTTAACAACGCAGGTGCGTGCAATCTCTGACGTGGCTTCAGCGGTAACGAAAGGAGACCTTACCCAGATGATCCGTGTGGAAGCAAAAGGTGAAGTGGAAGAATTAAAGGACACCATCAACCAGATGATCGCTAATCTGAAACAAACAACTTTGCGTAACCAGGAGCAGGACTGGCTGAAGTCAAACCTGGCAAAGTTTACCCAGATGTTACAGGGTCAAAAAGATCTGAACACGGTAACAAGGCGAATTCTTTCTGAGCTTGCCCAGGTGGTAAATGCACAGAAAGGTATGTTCTATATTCTTGAGCAGGATGAGAACCAAAAAAATGAAAAATTAAAATTATTCGCAGCATATGCTTTTGGTGACGAGGTAAAAGCATCGATGGAATTTAAACTTGGAGAAGGCTTGGTGGGTCAGTGTGCACTGGAAAAGGAACGTATCCTTCTATCGAATGTTCCTAAAAATTATATTAAGATAAGTTCGGGCCTGGGTAAAGCAAACCCAGTAAACCTGATCGTGCTACCGGTATTATTTGAAAAAGAAATCAAGGCAGTAATAGAACTTGCATCATTTGATACTTTCAGTGAGACCCACCTTGATTTCTTAAGCCAGCTAACAGAAAGTATCGGTATTGTGTTGAATACGATCGAAGCAAATTCAAGAACTGAAGGTTTGCTTGAGCAATCACAATCATTAGCAGATGAATTAAGAAGAACGAATGAAGAATTACAGGATAAGGCACAATTGATGGTGAAGCAAAAAGAAGAAGTGGAAGCAAAGAATAAAGAAGTGGAAGAAGCAAGAAGATCACTTGAAGAAAAAGCTGAACAGCTTCAGCTGACTTCGAAGTACAAATCAGAGTTTCTTGCAAACATGTCGCATGAGTTACGTACTCCATTAAACTCCTTACTTATCCTTGCCCAACAACTCTACGAAAACTATGAAGGCAATCTGAATGAGAAACAGGTTAGCTATGCAAAAACAATTCATAGTTGTGGTGATGACCTTATCCAATTGATCAACGATATACTCGATCTTTCAAAGATCGAATCCGGTTATATTTCAACTGACTTTATTAATCTCCGCTTCAATGAGATCACTGCATTTGTGGAAACAACGTTTAAACACATATCAGAAAGTAAGAACCTTCGATTCACAATTGACATTGATGAAAAACTTCCTCACAGTCTTGAGACTGATGTGCAGCGACTCAACCAGATCCTTAAAAATTTGCTTTCAAACTCGTTTAAGTTTACTGAGAAGGGAGAAGTGAATCTTCGGATATATGAAGCCAATCATAATTGGAAACAAAGCAATCAGAATCTTGATAATGCAAACCGGGTAGTTGCCTTCGAGATCAGGGATACAGGTATTGGAATTTCAAAGGATAAGCAGAATATAATTTTTGAAGCATTCCAACAAGCAGAAGGATCGACAAGCCGCAAGTATGGTGGTACGGGTCTTGGATTATCAATCAGCCGTGGGCTTGCAGACCTTCTTGGCGGATCAATTGAACTTGAAAGTGAAACCGGTCAAGGAAGTTTGTTCACCTTGTACCTTCCTATTGAATATAACCCCTGGGTAGGTAAGAAAGAGAAATCAAGCAATCTTACAATCAGCGAATACAAACTTGAAGGCAGCGATCCAAAGGTGCTTCTACATTCGGTGCCTACGATTAAAGTTGAAGCAAAAGAAATGGATGTTTTAAATGAGATCATCAATGATATGGGTGATGACAGGAATAATATTGCGAGCAGCGACAAAGTAGTTCTTGTGGTTGAAGATGATATACGCTTTGGAAAAATCATGATTGAAAAGGCCCATGCGATGAATCTCAAAGTTGTTGTAGCGGGAACGTTCGGCGATGTATTTAATTTAACAAACAAGTACAACCCTATTGCTGTAACGCTTGATGTGAAATTGCCTGATGCAAGCGGATGGAGGATACTTGATCTTTTCAAAAATGATATCAATTTCAGGCACATCCCCGTTCATTTAATTTCAGGAGAAGAGAACAGGTTACTTGCCATGCAGCGGGGAGCAAGAAGCTTTCATCTGAAACCACTTAAGACTGAAGCGCTGGATCTTTTATTCACCGATATAGTAGAATACAACAGCAGGTTACAAAAGCGTTTACTCATCGTTGAAGACAATGAAAGGGATTCTTCACAAGTTGCCAAGATCCTGGATAATGGTGATTTGATTAAGATTGAGATTGTATCAAACGGGCAGGATGGATTAAAGTTGATAAAGGAAAATGAATATGATTGTATAATTGTAGACTTCATGCTGCCAGATATTGCAGGTCTTGAATTCCTAATGGAGATTACGGAGATTAAGAAGTTACAAATGACCCCGGTGCTTATCTATTCAGCAAAAGATTTCAATGCAAAAGAAAGAACTAAACTTAAGCAATATGCAAATCGAATTCTTTTGAAAGATGTAAATTCACTGGACCTGCTGTTGGAAGAGACCGTGTTATTGTTACATATCGATCATAAAGATCTTCTCCCTGAGAAAAGTAAACTGATAGAAAATATCCGATCCAAAAATGATGTACTTACAAATAAGAAGGTGTTGGTAGTAGATGACGATGTTAGAAATCTTTTCGCCTTAACCACAGCTTTTGAAAGGTATAATATTCAAACTATAACAGCAGAAAGCGGGCAAGAAGCCATGAATATCCTTGATGAAAATCATGATATAGATATGGTGCTCATGGATATCATGATGCCGGAAATGGATGGTTACGAAACCATGAAACGCATTCGTGAGGACGAAAAAAATACAGACATGACAATTATAGCGGTAACTGCAAAAGCGATGAAGGGTGACAGACAAAAATGTATTGAGTCGGGCGCTTCCGATTATATTACTAAACCTGTTAACGTTGATCAGTTATTATCCTTAATGCGTGTATGGTTAAAATAAACTAATTTAAATAAAGCACGCACTGAACTTGTTCGAGTGATTAAAGTTTGAAATTATGGAAATAGATCACCCGGT
>JBKJPO010000085.1:0-9477 GCA_046595095.1 Chitinophagaceae bacterium | reverse complement strand
AAAAGTATCTGCGCCTGCTGAGCGCGCGAGACTTTTCTTGCTAAGCCTTTTGACATAAATGAATTTGAGACTCTGCTCACAAGCGTAATTCAAAATTGATTTTTGCCAGGATGATTAAATACAACTATTCCCATCCGGAAGCCAGGACATCTGCGATATGCATTGTCTTAAGGTTAAGTCCTTTTCCTTTGATATAACTTTCCAGGTGCAACAGGCAACTAAGATCTGATGAAATTATATATTCTGCACCCGTGGCCAGTGCATGGTTAATTTTTTGATCGGCCATCGCTGAGGATATCGCACCAAACTTAACAGCGAAAGTTCCGCCAAAGCCGCAACAGGTTTCATTATCATTCATTTCAATCAGTTCGAGTCCCTTTACATTTCGTAAAAGTTTACGTGGCGGTTCCTTTATTTTGCATTCCCGCAAAGCAGCACAGCTATCATGATAAGTAGCTTTCCCATTAAGCTCTGCGCCGTAGTCAGTAATCTTTAGAACATCAACAACAAACTCAGTAAACTCATAGATCCTTTTCCCTATTTCTTTAACCTGGTTATGTAAGGATGAATTTTCAAATAGTTTTGGAAAATAATTTCGCACAAAACCGGTACAAGAAGCGCTAGGTGTGACGATATAATCTGTACCCTCAAAATCTTTCAGGAATTTTGCTGCCACATCTTTTGCAGGTTCATTAAAACCAGCATTAAATGCAGGCTGACCGCAACAGGTTTGGTTTGTGTTGTATTGAACATCACAACAAGCTTTTTCCAAAACCTTAACCATGTTAAACGCTGATTGCGGATAAAGCTGATCCACAAAACACGGTATGAAAATCTGTACTCTCATGAAATCAGGTTTAAAACGTTTAAGAGGTTCAAGAGGTTCAAGAGGTTCAAGAGGTTCGCCTTGAATGAGGTAATTAGTCGCAAATTCGATAATATTTTTTAAACCCCTTAACCTCTTAAACTTCTTGAACCTCTTAAACCCCTAAACGAATTTAAACCTGTCCTTGCTGATAAATATAGACCAGCATTTTCAAAGCGGTGATTGCTGCTTCCTCACCCTTATGGCCATACGCACCACCAATCCGGTCAAGAGCCTGTTGTTCGTTATCTACAGTTAATATCCCAAAAATTGTTGGAACTGGTAATAAGAGATTCAACTGCAATATACCATCTGTAACAGCCTTGCATACATAATCGAAATGTGGAGTATCGCCGCGCAAAACGCAACCTAAGGCAATAAATATTTTAGGTTTATCATGATGGAGGTAATGGCTTTCATGATATGATTTGATGGTGAAAGGAATTTCGAATGCGCCTGGCACTTCGATGACTTTGTAATTTTTCATTCCATATTCATCCAATACTCTAGTGCAACCTTTCTCAAGTTCGCCTACAATCTTTTCATTCCACCCGGTACGCACAATAATAATACAGGCATCTTTTTGCAAGATGCCTGTATCAATTTTTTTTATGTCATTTCTTTCTGAAGACAATGATCTAAGAAGTTTTTATCATTAAGCCGTTTACGCACTCTACGCAATGACGGCTCCAAATTTATTCTTTGACTTCGCCAAGCCTGGCGAGGTACTTGTCTACATCAGCCGCGCGCTGTGCAGTTGGATAATCGTTTTTTATTTTCTTGAAAAAACCAATTGCATCATTTGTTTTTCCAAGTGATTCTGCAAACAAACCAGCTCTGAACAAGTATTCGGAACTTGTGTACTCATCTTTGGTATTTTCCTCAGCGGCGTTTTTATAATATTTTAATGCGTCATCATTCTTCTTTAATTCAGCGTAAGCATCGCCAATCATGCCATAAGCACGACTTTGAATTTGTTTTGAAGATGTGCTGAATTCTTTCAGATATTTGATAGCCTCATTATATTTTTTGAGATGGAGGTATGCTGTCCCCGCATAATAGTTAGCCAGGTTACCAGCATCTGTTCCACCAAAACGGCTTATCACTTTCAATGCCCCAAGGTTTGGGCCCTCACCATTCAACACTTTATTTGCCAGCAGTGCTCTGCTGGAATCATCTTGTGCATTTGAAAGATCCGAAAAAGCTTTTTGAGTAACAAAGACGGCATCATTTGCTTTAACTTCATTGGGAAGTTTATAGAAATATTTATAAACGAAATAAGCTCCCACAAGTAAGATCACCGCGGAACCCACATAGATTATTGCTTTACTGTATTTCGCCCAAAAACCTTTTGCACGTTCAAATGCCAGATTCGTTTCCACTTCCTGTACTTTAGTTTCTGCCATTTCTTTATTTGTTTATTTTTATTGCTTTTTTTTGAACCACCTGTTGTCTAATTGCCTTAGTGGTTCAAAATAAAATATCAATCCATAACGAATTGGTAATCTTTTTGAACGTATACATCCTTATACAATTCATCATCATTTGGCCAGGGACTTTCTTCAGCAAATTTCACCGATTCTTCCACTTCATTTTTAACCCGCTCGTTGATCTTTTCTATTTCATCCTCTTTTAGACCAAAATCCTTAATTAATTTCTTCAACGACTTCTCAATGGGATCCTTTGTCTTATATTCCTCCATTTCCTCTTTAGTACGATATTTCTGTGGATCGCTCATACTGTGCCCTTTGTAGCGGTATGTTTTAATTTCAAGTAAGGTAGGTCCACCCTTTTCCCTTGCTCTCTTCACAGCTCTTGCTACACCATCATGTACATTTTCGGGATTCATTCCATCTACGGTATCGCCAGGCATATCGTATGCATCAGCAAGTTTATAGATGTCCAGAACTTTAGAAGTACGGGCTACAGAAGTTCCCATTGCATAATTGTTGTTCTCGCAAATAAAGATTACCGGAAGGTTCCAGAGCATTGCCATATTGAAACTTTCATGAAGCATACCCTGTCTTGCCGCGCCATCCCCGAAAAAACAAAGGACAACGTTGTTTGTATTTTTATACATTTCCGCGAAAGCAAGGCCTGCACCAGTTCCTATTTGCGCACCTACAATACCATGCCCACCGAAAAATCTTTCCTTCAGTCCAAAAAAGTGCATGCTTCCGCCTTTTCCCTTGCTACAACCGGTTGCTTTTCCGTACAATTCGGCCATACAACTCCTGGCACTTACGCCTTTTGCAATTGCCAGGGCGTGATCACGGTATGCCGTTATAAAAATATCATCACTTGTTGTAGCCGTCATGCATCCCGCACCTATAGCTTCCTGACCAATATATAAATGGCAGAATCCCCTGATCTTTTGCATACCATACATCTGACCTGCTTTTTCCTCAAAACGACGCATTAAGAGCATCAGTTCATACCAGTATAAATAAGTTTCTTTGGAAAACTTTGTTGCCACGGCAATTTATTTAGGCGGCAAAGATAAGGGGAAAATGTTTTAGTAGTAAAGGTTTGAAATTTGACCATAATCGAGCGCAATTTCTGATTTTGATAAATGATAATTTTTGATAACAGGCAGGAAGAAAAACTACAAACTTTTACTGCAGCTAAAAACATTAACCAAACCACAAACCATTTACCTATCCATGACCACAGACCATAATCCCTACCTTTGACGCCCATGTTTGTTCTCGAGAAAATATCAATTACCCAATTTAAAAATTACAGTCAGTCCAAATTCAATTTCACCGAGCGCATTATTGGCATTTGTGGAATGAACGGGATGGGCAAAACAAATCTACTGGACGCTATTTATTATCTCTGCTTCACCAAGAGTTATTTTACCAGGGCTGATGCGATGAATGTACAATTTGGGGCTGATGGTTTTCGGCTCGAGGCTTTATTCCGAAATGAAGATGACGAAGATGAAACGCAGAAATTACAAAAACTGGTTTGCATTTACCGCAATCCTGGCAAGAAAGAATTATTTCTGAATGATGCGGCATATGAAAAGTTCTCAGCCCACATTGGCCGCTTCCCTACTGTTATCATCGCCCCTGATGATGTGGGGATCATTCTTGGTGGAAGCGAAGAACGCCGTAGGTTTATAGATACAGTGCTAAGCCAGATGGATCCTACCTATCTTCAAAACCTTATTAATTATAATAAGATCATTGCTCAACGAAACAGTGCTCTGAAAAAATTTGCTGAACATGGCAAAGTGGATATACACCTTCTCGACACTCTCGACATGCAATTGATTAAACCTGCTACCGAAATCTACCGGTCAAGAAAATTATTTACAGAAGAACTTATTCCAATCATAAATAAATTCTATTTGCAGATCGCGGATAACGACGAAATGGTAAAGATCGAATATACAAGTCAATTGAATGAATTTGATATGGAAACTTTATTGCATAAGTCCAGGGAAAAAGATCTTTTATTGCAACGCGCAAATAGCGGAGTTCATAAAGATGATCTTTCGTTTGATTTGAATCTGCATGCATTTAAAAATATTGCTTCACAAGGACAACGCAAGAGCCTTCTGTTTGCAATGAAACTCGCGGAGTTTCAACTGCTGGCTGAAAATAAAGGTTTCACTCCTCTCCTCCTGCTTGATGATGTATTTGAAAAACTGGATGATCACCGGATGCATAACCTGCTTGAATATGTTTGTAAGGAAAATGATGGGCAGGTATTTATAACGGATACCAACAGGGATCGTCTTCATAATGTAATGAAGGAATTGAGTGTAAAGATGCAGTTTATAGAAGTTTAAGAGGTTTAAGAGGTTCAAGAGGTTCAAGAGGTTCAAGAGGTTCAAGAGCCCGCTTTTTGGCAGAAATAATTTGATAGCAAATGGAATATTCTCAAACCTCTTGAACCTCTTGAACCTCTTAAACGTTTTAAACGTTTAAGAGGTTCTTAAACATTACCTTCGCCCCATGAGTGAAGTCTCAATTGGCGATGCCATCAAACAATTTCTTAAACAGAGCCGTCTCAAAAATGGCATACAAGCATTGGAGATTGGTGAAGTATGGGCAGAGGTAATGGGAAAAACTATCGCGAAATACACAGACAAACTGGAGATCATCAACCAAACATTATTCATCACTTCCTCGGTCGCTCCTTTAAAGAATGAGTTGCATTACCAAAAAGAAAAAATAATTGAACGCTTAAATGAAGCACTCGGTGAAAAAGTTATTAATGCTGTAGTAATAAAGTAGCAGGGATCAATGTTTCACTCTCGGATCCAATACGCCATAAAGAATATCTGCAAGAATATTTATCAAAATAAAAATGGTTGCGGTTAATAAAACAGATCCCATCACAACAGGATAATCCAGTTTATCAAGTGCATCCACGGTTACCTTTCCAATTCCTTTCCAACCGAATATATATTCCACAAAAAAAGCACCGGCAAGCAGTTCTGCAAACCAGCCGGTAATGGCGGTTATTACCGGGTTTAATGCATTACGCAAAGCATGTTTAAATACCACTGCTGTTTTACCAAGTCCTTTTGCATAAGCGGTGCGGATATAATCCTGGCTCAATACATCGAGCATACTGGAACGCGTTAATTGTGTAATAATCGCGAGGGGCCTGATCCCAAGAGTGATAGCAGGAAGTATAAGATTTTGTAACGTCAGGTAACGCTTACCGGTAGTCTCATCAATGTCGAACCAACTTCCGGTAAGATTTAGCCCGGTATAATCATGAAGCACAATACCAAAGAAATAGGCAATAACTATTGCCATAAAAAATGAAGGAGCGGAAATGCCAATAACGCTTGCAAATACTGAACCCGTATCCAGCCAGGTGTTATGTTTTACCGCCGCGAGTACCCCTAAAAGTATTCCGATTATTGTAGCAAAAAGCATCGCGGCCACGGCAAGTATAAGTGTTCCCGGGAGTGCTTCCATCAGCACTTCACCTACATCTTTTTTTGTTTGATAACTTCTCCTGAGGTATGGAAGCTTGACACCAAATTTGGTATCACCTCCAATGAAAAATCCTTTCAGTTTTTTATTCGCGATATCTGTTTTTGAATGGATGCATAGTGGAGAAACATCATTGAGGTAGAGAAAAAATTGTTTGTATTTAGGCTGGTCGAGATATAATTCTTTTCGAATATTATCCATGGTTTTCTTATCACCAGTTTGCCCTACAATGAGTCGTGCCGGATCTGCAAAACCCTGGAACATAAAAAAAACGATCGTTACTACACCTATGAGTACAAGGATGCCGTAAAAAAGTTTTCTTATGAACAATGAAAGCAAATCAAATTTTTTAAATAATTTTTATGCGATTTATGGCAAGACTTTATCAAAATCAGCTTTACCCCATTTATTAATCACAACCGGGCCTTGCATCAGGTATATCGTCGGATTTGTTCTTGCCGCTGTTTTAATTGCAGTTGCATCACAGGCAAGCACTGGCAAGCCCAGTTTATGCTGGCCGTTGAAAAATTGCTCCGCAATTCCAACCTGTGATGCAACAAGATAAAATGGAATATTTTTCTGCTTCGCAACTGAAACCAATTTTTTTATATCATCAAGCCACGGCGTTTTGTTTTCTAATTCTTTAATGAAAAGTAAATAATAATTACCCGGCTGGTTTAATATCGCTTCAGTTGTATCAGTGCCTGCGACATTATAGAGATAAAAATCTTTTATAGGGGGTTCATTATTTTCCCCTTTTTCAACAAGCATTTGTTTACGATCTGCAAAGATCCATGTGGAGTCTGGTAAAGCATCAACTTTAAATTCTTTTTTCTCTCCATTTTTTTCATAAACAAAAACATAATCAAATTTATCCGGCTTCGCATTGGCAGGCATTTTCCTTAATTCGAGCAGGTTGTTGTTTTTTTTGAATGGCAGGCAATCAATAAGGGGAAGATGCTTCAATACATACCATTGAAATACTAATACCAGTAATGTAGAAATGATTATAGCAATCATATTACCCGCTCGCCTCAATATTGGGCGAATATATTTAGTTCCGAATAAGATAATAATGATCAGGAACAATAACACTAAGTCCTTGATAAATGACTTTTGTGCAGTAAGGGGAATGCAATCACCAAAACATCCACATGTTTTGATCTTGCCTGAAAACAAAGCATAACCCGTAAGAAAAGTAAAGAAGACCGTTAGCAGGAAGATTAGCCAGCTGAAAAACCTGCTCCGCCAACCAACGAGTAAGGCTGCACCGGCGACGATTTCGAAGGTGATAATGATAATAGAAAAAGGAAGCGCATACTGATCCAGGAAATGCATCATGCTTGTAAGACTTCCACTTCTTCCCCACACTTCAAAAAACTCCTGCATTTTATAAGCGAGTCCAAGCGGATCATTAGCTTTTACAAGCCCTGAGAAAATAAATAATGTTCCAACAATTATCCTGGAAATCTGAACCAATGGTTTCATGTCTTCTGTAAATTTTTTTTTGAACCCTCAGGTCACAGTCACAAAGAAGCACTAGTTACTAAAAAATATTTTACTTATAGTCTTTGTGTCAATTCGTGTGCTGGTGGCTTTGTGGTTCAAAAAAGTTTTAGTCATTCATCAAAATCAACGCAAACGCAGCATAATTTATGATGTCATGAAAATTTGCATCTATCCCTTCACTCACCATGGTCTTACCATCATTGGCAAGTATCTGTTTGATGCGCAGCAATTTTGCAAGAACAAGGTCGGTCAGGCTTTCCTGGCTCATATCGCGCCATGCTTCACCATAATCATGATTTTTTTTCTGCAAAAGTTCTCTGGTAACTTCTATCTCATCATCATAAAATCTGCTTACATCTTCAACATCCAGGTCTTCGGCAGCCGAAACTGGTAATTTAAGTTGTATGAGCCCGATCACTGCATAGTTTAAAATTCCTTTGAACTCACTCCTGATGTCATCCCCAATCTTTTGCGAACCTTTTTCCTGTATGTTCCTTATTCGTTTGGCTTTAATGAATATCTGGTCCACAATTGAAATTGTGCGATATACCCGCCACGAACTGCCGTAGTCCCTGGTTTTATTTAGAAAAATTTCCCGGCAACTTTTTACTGCATCATCATACTGCTGATTGGTTCTATCTTGCATAACATTTAGCGGGCCGGTAAACCGTTACCTGCGATTTGATTCTTTAAGTTTGCAAAAATAATTCAAAACAATCAATGTTCACTTTAAACTGTAAAGGCAGGTTGTTGCTGATAGATGATCCCATTGTTATGGGCATAATAAATGTAACACCTGATTCTTTTTATGAAGATAGCCGCAAAACGAATATAGCTGACATCCTGGAGAAAGCCGGGCAAATGATAAATGAAGGTGCTTCAATCCTTGACATTGGCGGACAAAGCAGCAGACCGGGAAGTGAACCCATTTCTGCTGATGAAGAACGGAGACGGGTTAATGGAGCAATTGAAGCCATACACAGGAATTTTCCCGAAGTAATAATTTCTGTCGATACCTACAGGTCTGTTGTTGCTTTAGACGCAATCGCTGCTGGTGCCTCTATAGTCAATGATATCAGCGCCGGCAAACTGGATACCGAAATTATCAACCATGTGGCCCGTATGCAAGTTCCATACGTTTGTATGCACATGAAGGGAACTCCTGCTACAATGCAACAGGAAGCAGTATACGAAGATATTACAAGAGAGGTGCTGGATTTTTTTATCAATACGATCAATTTATGTACAGCAGCCGGGATCAATGATATCATTATCGATCCGGGTTTTGGTTTTGCAAAAACAAGTAGCGATAATTTTTTATTACTCAAACAAATGGAAGTGCTGAAGATCACAGGTAAACCAATCCTCGCCGGACTTTCAAGGAAATCTACAATTTACAAAACCCTTGGTGTGGATCCCTCAGATGCATTAAATGGGACGACCGTAATGAATACTCTTGCTCTAACCAGGGGTGCATCAATACTAAGGGTGCATGATGTGAAAGAAGCTGTGGAAGCGATAAAACTTTTTACTTCTTACCGGGATGCATAATGGAACATTTACTATGTAGAGATTGGCTGCGCCTATTTCTTTTTCCTATAATACATTTGACTGACTATGCTGTAGGTTTACCATCCCGTTTGAACTGAGATAGGTGCAGCGAGATAGGTGCAGCGAGATAGACGCAGCGAGATAGGCGCAGCGAGATAGGCGCAGCGAGATAGGCGCAGCCAATCTCTACACAAATCTCTTTGGAAAATCAAATGCTGTTTCGTTTTAGAGATAGGCGCAGCGAGATAGGCGCAGCCAATCTCTACACAAATCAAATAATTTTGTAAAATATAATTGGCATGCGCATAAAAAACCCGGGATGATTTCCCGGGTTTTTAGATTGTTCAATTTAAAATTATTTCCTGCCCTGGGATGTATCGGGTCCCGGGGTTTGTTGTTGTTGGAGTTTCTGCTGTTGTTCCATCATTTTTTGTTGCATCTCCATCATTTTCTGTTGTTTTTCCATTTCAACTTTTGCCTGTGCCGGGGTTAAAATATCTTTAACCACAATTTCAAAAAGAAGCGATTCATTAGGTTGAATATTAGGCATGTTACCACGTTGGCCATAACCAAGATTTGAAGGAACCAGAA
>JBKJPO010000134.1:0-3928 GCA_046595095.1 Chitinophagaceae bacterium | reverse complement strand
CTGTTTTTCTTAGACATTGCTGCCACCAACAAAGCAACAGTGCCAGCGCCCGCGAGTATCCAGAAAATGGAAACGAGGATCTGCGTTATACTATATCGTTTTGAATTGCTCAAGCTTTTTTTCCTGTTATAATATTTTTCATGGGTTCAACAAGGGTATCAATGTCTCCCGCTCCCGATGTTATTAATAGTTCTGATTCATTATTTTTTATCCAATCCAACAATTCATTTTTTGATAAAACCTGCACCTGCTTATTTTTCATTTTCTCTGCGATTAGTTCACTGCTCACTCCTTCTATGGGCAATTCCCTGGCAGGGTAAATCGGCAAGAGGATCACTTCATCTGCAAGATCGAGACTCGCCGCAAATTCTTCAGCCAAATCTCTCGTACGCGTGTACAAGTGTGGCTGAAAGATGACTATGCTTTTCTTTCCTGTAAAAAGTTCTTTTGCACTTGTAATAAGTGCTTTCAACTCTTCGGGGTGATGTGCATAGTCATCAATCATTACCCTTCCTTTTTCCTTCAATACATATTCAAACCTTCTCCGTACACCTTTAAAAGAAGAAATAGCTTCCTTTATTTTCACCTGCTCAATTCCAAGATGAGAGGCAACGGCAATGGCAGCAACGGCATTTTCTAAATTGTGCATTCCTCCCATATTCAACACCAGATCCAACATCTTTGTATTCTTTAGTATCAAATCAAAGGAGTAGCTTCCCTCATTCACTCTAATGTTTTCTGCATAGAAATCAGCATTTGAATCCCTGAGGCTATAACACAAGTGATGATCATTCTTAAAATCTTTAAATCGTCTTAATCCTAATCTGCTTATTAACAACCCGCCAGTTTTTACCCTGCTTCCGAATTCGATGAATGCATTCTCCATGGTTTCTGCATCACCATAAATATCCAGGTGATCAGCATCCATTGAAGAAATCACCGCGATATCAGGATTTAACTTCAAAAAACTTCGATCGTATTCATCAGCTTCTGCAACGGACACATTATTATTGCTGCTCCAGAAGTTAGTCTGATAATTAACCGAGATGCCTCCAAGAAATGCATTTGTCCCAAAACCACTGTCCCTCAGCAAATGAGCGATCATGGTGCTGATGGTAGTTTTGCCATGCGTTCCCGCTACACAGATATTAAAAGAACTATTGGTGATCGCACCCAACACATCACTTCTTTTTACGAGCGTGAAATTATTTTCTTTGAAATAATTCAACTCCTTATGATCTTCCGGAATAGCCGGTGTATATACAACCAGGCTTACGTTATCCGGTATTTCGTTTACATCATCTACATAATGTATCCTTATCCCATCAACTTCCATTTCTTCACTTAGGGTCGTTTGAGTTTTATCATATCCAAAAACAGCAGCCCCCAATGATTTGAAATATTTTGCCAGGGCACTCATACCAATACCACCGATACCAATAAAATAAACCGTTGCAGGCTTGCCAGTGTTTTCTTTTTTTAAAGAACTTATAACCTTATTTATAATTCCGTTCAGGTCCATTTTTTAATTCAAGAATCATTTTATTGCCAGTAAAATTTCTTTTGCGATCACTTCATCAGCGTTGATATTTCTTAGCTTATGAATGTTCTGTTTCAATTCCTCAGCCAACGATGGCTGCCTGGCAAGGTCAATTAATCTGTCCACCAATTTCTCATTCACTTCGCTATCCTTAATCATCAATGCGGCTTTTTTATTTACAAGTGCCTGTGCATTTGCTGTTTGATGGTCTTCTGCAGCATAAGGATAGGGCACAAAAACAACGGGCTTTCCTACCACAGCTAATTCAGTTACCGCCATCGCTCCTGACCTGGATACTACCAAGTCGGCCGCTGCATATGCATTTTCCATTTCCGTAATAAATGCGCCTGTCCATACATTTCGATGTCCTCTTACTAATTCGGCGGCCCTATCTGCAAATGCTGTCCCTGTTTGCCAGATCAGTTGAAGATTATTTTCTTCAAAAACATCTATTCTTGCGGCAATAGCTTCATTGATGGATTTTGCACCCAGGCTACCGCCCACAACAAAAACAGTTTGCTTATTTTCATCAAACCCAAAGAACTTCAAGGCCTCAGTTCTACTGATCCTGATCTCAGAAATATTTTTTCGTACAGGGTTGCCTGTTACTATTATCCTTGTTGAAGGGAAAAATTTTTCCATGTGATCTGAAGCAACAAATATCCTGGTGGCCCGTTTGCCCAGGATGATATTGCTTTTGCCCGCAAACGAATTACTCTCATGAATAAAAGAGGGTATTCCTTTTGCTTGTGCCAAACGCAAAACAGGAAAGCTGGAATATCCACCAACTCCAACCACCGCATCGGGCCGGAAGTTTTTAAAAATCGTCCTTACCTGGAAAAAGCTGCGGATCAGTTTGAATGGCAACCCTATATTTTTTATCAAAGAACTTCTGTTGAAACCTGCAATGTCAAGCCCCTTTATTTCGAATCCAGCCTGGGGCACTCTTTCCATTTCCATTTTCCCCTTTGCACCTACAAAAAGAATTTTACTCCCTGGTTCGATTTTCTTCAACGCGTTTGCGATAGCGATAGCTGGAAAAATATGTCCCCCCGTTCCTCCGCCTGCTATGATTATTCGCATCGACATTTAAATTCAATCAACTATTTGAAAATTGAATATTGATGCTGGTATTGAATATTTAATGTAGTGCTAAGAATATTCAATGTTCAACTTACAATATCCAGGTAAGCCTCTTTACTTAAGTCACATTTTCCTTTGCTGCTATCACATCGCCTTCCATTTGTTCAACATTTCTGGCAACGCTAAGAATGATACCTATTGCAAAACAGGTAAACCATAAACTGCTTCCGCCCATGCTTACAAGTGGAAGCGTTACCCCGGTTGTGGGGAACAGGTTTACATTTACTGCCATATTCACCATTGCCTGGATTACCAGCATAAAACTTAATGCCAGTGCGAGAAATGCTCCAAAGGCATAAGGACATTTCCGGAATAGCCTGATACTCCGGAAGAGGAAGACCAGGTAAATGAAAATGATGACAGCCCCTCCAATCAAGCCATACTCTTCAATTATTATCGCGTAAATAAAATCGCTGTAAGGGTGTGGAAGAAAATTTCGCTGCTCACTTTTACCTGGACCTTTGCCAAGCCACCCGCCTTTGGCAATTGCGATCTTTGCCTGCTGCACCTGGTATGATGATTCTGCTTTATCAGCATACATGAAATCCTGGACACGCTTTATCCATGTTGGTACCCTGCCCATAGATAAAATTGCCGGCAGGTCTTTGCTTTTATTTTCTTCCTTATCATAATAATGAGTGGCGGCAAAAACAAAAAACAGAACCGGGATAAGTGCCGTAACTATCACCATCATAATGTGTTTTGTACTCACCCTGCCGATAAACATCAGCATCAGGCTTGTTCCGCCTACAAGTACTGCAGTTGAAAGATTTGCCGGAGCGATCAGTGCACAAATGATCACAACGGGAATGATTAGGGGCAGAAATCCTTTTTTAAAATCCTTGATCACATTTTGCTTGCGGCTCAACTGCCTGCAGAGATACATGAAGAGCGCTAGTTTCGCGAGATCCGAAGTCTGAAATGTCATGTTGATCACAGGCAGTTTTATCCAGCGGTTAGCGTCGTTAATGGTACTGCCAAACTTTAATGTGTAAATCAGCAACGGAATTGATATCAAAAATAATATTGTAGCTACCCTGGAATAAATCGTATAATTAACCCGGTGTGCAAAGTAAACAATCAACACACCAAGCCCGATGAACGCGAGTTGCTTAAATAAATAGCTCTCCGTGGTTTTGTTCATTTTGTATGCAAGCGAACCGATGCTGCTATACACCACCAGCACACTCACGAGAGTAAGCACAATAACTAATGCCCAGATCACGCGATCACCTTTTGTTTTAT
>JBKJPO010000357.1:0-5546 GCA_046595095.1 Chitinophagaceae bacterium | reverse complement strand
GATGGCTGCAACCTGTCACTATATTGCAATCTTACTCACGGTAAGGGGTAACTAATTCTTCTCCGTGGTCCTCCGTGTCACAAAAATATTACACGGAGGACCACGGAGGTTACACGGAGAACCACGGAAAAAAACATTAAGATTCGTACTTCCCAAATAACTCATCCACTTTCTTACTCCTGAATTCAAAAATACGCTCTAACTCTGTCTTTATAAATATACTGTTAGCAATATCTCCAAAAAACCAAAATGGTATTTTATAATGAACAACATCGGTCATTTCAATCCCCCCCTCAATCTCTTTGAAATGGTGCTGGTGATGCCACATTTCATAAGGGCCATATCGCTGTTCATCAATGAAATACTTCATTGGCTCCACATGACTGATCTCTGTCATCCAATACATTGGAATATTAAAGATTGGTTTTACGGTGTATTCAATTATCTGCCCGGCATACATTTTATCTGCATGATGGGAAGAGATGATTTCAAAATCCAGGTTATCAGGCGTGATCTGCTGAAGATTTGCGGGTTTTGAAAAAAAATCCCAGGCTGTTTCAATATTTACCGGAATATTTTGTTCTGTTTTAAAGCTATAAACTTTGCTCATATTTTTCTGTTCTTAACTCTAACAATTATTAAGTCCGTTTTGTTTCACAGAATCTTTATTAACGCTGTTTCCACTTCGCAAATAGATTACACTTTACCCCAGTATCTTTACCAAATGCATTCATACCGTAAAGCGTTGGAACAAAAATTCCAGGAAGAATATAACAAACTAAATACAGAGCAGCGCCAGGCTGTGGATACTATCGAAGGCCCGGTAATGGTGATAGCCGGGCCGGGTACAGGGAAAACCCAGATTCTTGCAGCAAGGATCGGAAGAATTTTACTCAATACAGATGTACTGCCTTCAAATATTCTTTGTCTCACTTATACTGATGCCGGTTCAATAGCTATGCGGCGGCGGCTTCTTCAATTCATCGGGCCTGATGCATACAAAGTGAATATTTATACTTTCCACGCATTCTGCAATGATATCATCCAGGAAAATCTTTCCCTATTTGAAAAGACTTCTCTCAACGCCATTTCAGATCTGGAAAAGATCGCGCTCTACAAAGAACTGATCGACAGTTTTCCAAAAGATCACCTGCTCAAAAGATATCGCGGTGATGTCTATTACGAAATAAATGATCTGCAGCATTTATTTTCTACAATGAAAAGGGAGGGCTGGGCACCGGGATACATTACAGTAAAAATTGATGAATACCTGGAAAGCTTGCCTGCCCGTGAAGAGTACATCTATAAAAAAGTACAGGGAAATTTTAAAAAAGGTGATTTAAAAATTAATAAGATCACGGAGGAGAAAGAAAAAATGGAACGGTTTTGCGCAGCCGTAAATGAATTCGACCGTTTTCAGAACCTGATGCGGAAATACAATTTGTATGATTTCGATGATATGATAAATTGGGTGATCAAAGCATTCGAAGAAAACTCAGGCTTACTCGCAAATTACCAGGAACGATTTCAATATATACTAATTGATGAATACCAGGATACGAGCGGCTCACAGAATAAGATTGTGCAGCTGCTGATAAGTTACTGGGACTCCCCAAATGTTTTCGTTGTAGGCGATGATGATCAAAGCATCTTCCGCTTCCAGGGAGCGAATATTGAAAACATGGAAATTTTTGCAAAAGGATATTTAGATCTTTTGAAAGTTGTGCTTACCAACAATTACCGTTCAGTGCAATCGATCCTCGATATTTCGAAGACTTTGATAAGCAGGAATAATGAACGCCTGATTAATAAATTCCCGGGGCTCAGTAAAGATCTTATCACGGCCAATGAATTGCTTACAAACCTGGAACACCTTCCCGCAATTCGCCAGTACAATACCACAAAAGAAGAAATGGCAGGCATTACTCACGAAGTTGTCAATTTATTAGAAGCCGGGATCGAACCAGGAAGGATCGCAGTGATCTATAAAGAGAATAGTTATGGAGAGGAACTTTCGCGATATTTCAAACTGAAAAAAATTCCGGTTTATACAAGGCGAAGCATCAATATCATTAATCATCCTTTTGCAAAAAAAATACTGGCGCTCTTACATTACCTGGCAGAAGAACATGATATTCCTTATGGTGGCGACGAGCTGCTGTTTGAAATACTGCATTTTGATTTCTACAATATCCCGCCAATAGAGATCGCCAAACTAACGGTTGAGGTTAACGCAAAAAAGTATAAAGGCGAACTTACTTCAATCCGCCGGCTTCTCTACGATAAAAGCAACACGCCACCACGCACTCTTTTTGAAAAATATATAGACCCGAATCTTAAAGCCGCTGGAGTCGCACTGGAAAAACTAATAGGCGATGTTTCAAATTATACTCTTCAGCAACTTTTTGAAAGACTGATCAGCGAAGGGGGAATATTATCCACCGTGATGAAAAGCAACGAAAAGATCGAACAGATGCAGGTACTCACTGCATTATTTGATTTCATAAAAGAAGAAAGCTCGCGCAATCCTTTGCTGAATGTAAAAGGCCTGATGGATCTTATTGACCTGATGGAAAAAGAAAAACTTTCTCTCCCCCTGGCGCAGGTAAGCGGTAGTGATAAAGGCGTAAACCTGTTAACAGCGCACGGATCCAAGGGCCTGGAATTTGAATATGTTTTCATTGCAGGTACTAACGCTAATGTATGGGAGAAAAAAAGAAAGGGAAATAAAGGCTATAAGTTTCCTGATACATTATTCAGTTCGCTCCCCGGAGCAAGCGAAGAAGAAGAGTTGCGGAGACTTTTTTATGTTGCAATTACAAGGGCGGAAAAATTTCTCATGATATCCTATGCGAATTACAAATCTGATGGCAAGGGGATCGAGCGGTCGATGTTTATCGAAGAGATTTTGGATGGTCACGCATTGCAATTGGAAAAGCCTGAGTTTTCGGAGCAGGAACTTATGGAGTTTGAAGCCTTGCAATTCAGACAGCAGGCACCGGAGATTGGGAAGATGGAAGATGATGCTGTGTCTGCCATTCTTGAAAAATTTTCAATGAACGTAACCGCGCTCAACAATTACCTTAGATGCCCGCTTGATTTTTATTATAAAAACATCATCCGCATACCTTCCGGCAAATCAGAAAATACCGAATTCGGAAGTGCAATACATTATGCTGTTCAAAGATTATTTGAAAAAATGCAGGCGGTTACGCCTTCTTGTTTTCCAGGAAAGCCGGACATGATCACAGATTTTAAATGGTATATGATCCGGCACAGGGAGAATTTCACACCAGATGCTTTTGCGAGAAGAATCGAATATGGTGAGGAAGTGCTCTCAAATTATTATGACCATTATTGCAATACCTGGCCAACTATTGTTGCGATAGAACTCAACCTCAGGAATGTGATGGTGCGAAATGTGCCTTTGAAGGGCAAAATCGATAAACTTGAATTTACTGGCAATGACGTAAACGTTGTTGATTACAAAACCGGCGATATTGACAAAGCTAAAGACAAACTAAAACCACCGCAGGATAAAATTCCAAATGGAGGCGATTATTGGCGGCAGGCCGTATTTTATAAAATTCTCATCGACAATTATGAACACAAGAATTGGAAAGTAATAAGTACCGAATTCGATTTTGTGGAACCTGATAAAAAGAAATTTTACAGGAAAGAAAAAGTGGTAATTCGTCCTGAAGATATTGAAACTGTTACCCAACAAATATCAATGGCATGGGATAAAATTCAACAGCGCGACTTTTATACGGGCTGTGGTAAGGAAGAATGTCATTGGTGCAATTTCGTAAAAGATAATAAGCTTGCGGTTGCATTGCATGAGATGACAGAGGAAGAAGAAGAAATTGCATTGTAGAAAAATTTTTGTCATCATTGCGAGAAACCCGGAATATATCGTCATTGCGGGGAGAAACCCGGGGTACAGGGGTTTTGACGAAGCAATCTCCACCTTGTCTGATAGAGATTTCTTCCCCGGCTGTTTGATTTCTTTTATGCCGGGCTCGTCCCCGCCTCCTTATAATGACGCCAATCGCCCTAAGTTATCTATCGCACAATACCCTATGCTTCTTTAACATCATCATTCATCATAACCACCTAAGTTTGCAATAACTTTTCTCATCCATACATGATTTTTAGAGATATTTTATTTGCCTTAGTTGTATTGTTATCAGTTTGCGTTTTTTCAATTATCTCCCCGGGGTGTGGACAGATCATTTCACCCACCGGTGGACCCCGGGATTCTATTCCACCTCTTCTTATTTCTGCAAGCCCGGCTAATGGAACTATAAATTTCAAAGCGAACCGTATCACATTAAATTTCAACGAATACATATCTCTCGAACAATTACAGGAAAATTTAATTGTATCACCAACACCTTTTTCATCTCCTTACATAGATTATAAATTAAAAACGGTAACTATTAAGCTTCGCGATACTTTGCAAGCCAATACTACCTACACAATCAACCTGGGAAATTCCATACGGGATCTTAATGAAAGCAACCCCCTTGGAGACTTCAGGTATATCTTTTCTACAGGATCAGTTATTGATACATTAAACTTTTCGGGGAATGTGATTTTAGCGGAATCCGGAAATACAGATAGTACCATGCTGGCTCTTTTATATAAGGACCTGGATGATTCTGCCGTATATAAACGAAAAGCAGCATACATCAGCCGGCTCGATGCAAAAGGAAATTTTACTTTTAGAAATCTTCCCGGTGGTACTTTCAGATTATTCGCGATCAAAGACAGGGACAATGGCAGAACATATAATTCGCCCCTTGAAGTATTTGCATTTTCTGATACCCTTATCCGTGTTTCTGAAAATACAACCCCGGTCCTCATGTATGCATATGCAGAACAAAGAGAGGGCAGTACTGCTTCAACATCAAGGGCAACTTCGGCAAAAGAAAAAAATCTTTCATACAAGCCATCAGGTATTCCAAGACAGGATCTGACAGATCCTTTTTACCTGGATTTTAATAAACCATTGTTGAATTTCAACAAGGATAAAGTATTTCTAACAGATACATTGAACCGTCTCATCCCCAATACAAACATAACTATCGACAGTACACGAAAAAGAATAACCATTGATTACAAATGGCCGGAAAATTCATGGTTTAAGCTCATTGTGCAAAAAGAGATAGGAAAAGATTCAGCAGGTCTTGAACTTATCAAATCAGATTCCACCCGGTTCATCACCAAAAAGTCATCCGATTATGGTTCATTAGTTTTACGTTTCAGCAATCTTGAAAAAGGAAAGAATATCGTGCTACAGTTTGTCTCCGGTAATGACGTATTGTACTCTGATTCGTTAACTAGTAATATATGGACAAATCGGCTCTTCAAGCCCGGTGATTACACATTGCGTCTACTGGTAGACGAAAATAAAAATGGCAAATGGGATCCGGGCAATTACCGGTTAAGGAAACAGCCCGAACGGGTTATAGCCATCCCACAAAGTATCAACGTGAAGGCGGATTGGGAAAATGAGATCGATGTAAAATTATAGTCGGCAG
>JBKJPO010000297.1:0-6000 GCA_046595095.1 Chitinophagaceae bacterium | reverse complement strand
ATGATGGAAAAACCAAAGGCGAACATTCTGCAATTTTTTATAAAAAAGAAGATTTTAATTTATTGAAAAAAGGTGATTTCTGGTTATCCGAAACTCCTGGTAAGCCGGGATTGGGTTGGGATGCTACTTGCTGTAATAGGATATGTACATGGGTGTATTTGCAAGACAAAAAAAGTAAGAAGAAGTTTTACGTTTTTAATGCGCATTACGATCACCAGGGCAAGAAAGCACGAATAGAAAGCAGTAAACTTATCCTTCAAAAGATAAAAGAGATTGCGGGAAAGGAAGCTGTATTATTTACAGGGGATTTAAATGGTTCCCACAGCAGTGAATGGTATAAGAGTATAGCCCATTCAGAAATATTAAAGGATACTTATAAAGAAGTGAAGTATCCTTATGCACTAAATGCATCTCATAACGGTTTTGGCAAAACGAAGGATAGTACAGATATTATTGATCATATTTTTATTACCAATCATTTCACGGTGAGCAGGTGGGGCGTGCTTACAGATACGTATCATGGTAAGTTGCCATCTGATCACTTTCCGGTTGTGGCAGATGTAACGTTTAAATAATAGTAGGTCATCTCTGGAATACAGGATTAAATTACATTAGCGTGTTGTGTTCCAAAAGAAGCAACAGGGCTTTTTTATTTTGACTTGGTAGAAAAAAGCCTTGGATTGAGGCAGCAATTGAGGAATAATGCCCTACAACCTAACTCAAATTAATTTTCACAATAAATCCTAAAAATTTTCTTATTTTACTCTAACAGGCAATTGTACATTAACACTCACTATTATTTAATACGAAAACTTGCGGCATGAGAAGCTCCCTCAACTTTTCAATTGTCTTCTTGATATTATTTTATCCCAGTTCGTTTGCCACTATCCGGAATGTAAATAATAATCCAAATATCCCGGGACAGTATACATCTACCTCGGCAGCAACAACTGCCCAATTGTTTGTGCGTTTTGCAGATGTAAGCAAAAAGTGGGGCATACCCGAGGGCAGGAGCTTCTTTATTAATATTTATACTTTCATTGGTAATGGTAGCTGGTCAACACCATCCAATTGGACGAATAACCTTATACCCCCTAATGTGATTTCTGCTTCTGATGAAGTATTGATAAATCACGCTCCTGGCGGACAATGCAATTTCACGGGCAGCATTTCTGTTTTGAACGGAGGCAAACTGGAGGTTCAGTCCGGCAAAGTTTTAAACATCGCAGGCAATCTTAATAATGATGGAGCACTAACGGGGACGGGTACTGTAAATTTCAATGGCGCCGGACTTGCTGATCTGAGTTCAACCGGGACAATTACCACAATCTTGCAGCTAACTAATAAACAAATACAATTAACAGGGAATACGAATACCAGTACGATAAACCTAATAAGCGGTAGCAACATAACCCTGAATGGTTTTGATCTAAACATGGGCTCTGCATCACTCACTGCAAATAATTCAAATTACATAATCACAAACGGAACAGGAAGTCTTAATAGAAACGTAAGCACGAGTCCTGTAACTTTCCCTGTGGGTGTCAGTGGTACTTCTTACAACCCTGTAAACATGACCAATTCAGGAGCTTTAGACAGTTTTAGTGTACGCGTAACCGAAGGCGTATTAAGCAGTATCAATCCTGCCGAGATCACTATAGGAGCAGTGAATAGAACCTGGGTAATAGATGAAGGCGTATCCGGAGGTAGTAACATGGATATTACTTTTCAATGGAATACCAGTGATGAACAGCAAGGATTTAACAGGGCTAATTCTTACGTAGCTAGTGTGTGTCCACCCCCACCAAGCTGTTTATCCGGGTACGAATTATTGCAAGGTTCCGCCGCTTCGGGAACAGGTACCTACACCCTAAGTCGTAATGCCATAACTGATTTCAATTTATCCGATACTTTCATTGTTAGAACTACTCCTGTACTGTTTACATTCACGGGAGATGGCAATTGGAATACTCCTGGAAACTGGAGTGGTGGTTTGGTACCTATCACACCGATAAAACCAGGTTGGGAAGTAACTATAGATCCACCCACAGGACAATGTAATTTTACAGGAGACCTTATAATTGAGAAAGGCGCAATACTTAGAGTCCAACCCGGAAAAATACTCAATGTTACCGGAAACATTGTGCAGCAGTAAATCATATGCAAGTAAAACTCCTTATTTTACTTCTAACAACACTTGTCACTATCTCATATGGCCAACCTGATAGTACAGGGGAATTCCTTCACAGAGTTTATTTACAAAGTGAGTCAGATGAAGAGAAGGTAGATGCCCTGAATACCCTTGCCAATTATTATTATTCAAAGAAAAAAGTCAGGATCGCCGATAGTATAATTAATGAACAATTATACCTGGCAGAGCTATCCAATAATCCTGCACTTGTATTAAAGACATACTTCGAAAATAAAAGAACCAGTATGTCAAACTGGTCGACCAGGGAGGATTTTGACAGGACAGAAAAATTCATTTTGGATGGGATTCGTTTTGCAAAATCAGTGAGCAACTTTGATTATATCGCATTGGGATATTCAAGAATGGCAGGGATTCTGAGAAAGCGCGGGGAGAGTGACAGAGCTGTTGAGTTTGCAATGAATGCAATGAATCACATGCAGGGAATTAAATCTGATTCCCTCAAGGCAATAGTGTATATAGAACTCGGAGAAAGCTACCATGCAAAAAAACAATTTGTTGAAGCGGTTAAAAGCTATAATAACTCATTCATCATTGCGCTCAAAACCAGGAACCCTTACCTGGAATCTAATATTTATCACCGCCTTGCTGAGTTATACCGCGACCTTGGGGAAACGGAAGAAGCAAAAAAACAGTTGATCAAAAGTGTTGCCATCAATAAAAAGATCAGGAATGGTGAAGGACTTATAAAAGACTATTTAGATCTTGCCAGGCTGACCGATGATCCACGCTATGTCGAACTTGTTCTTTCGCTTTCTGATTCCCTACACATTGAGTCATACAAGCTAGCTGCAAAAAATATCCTGTTTGCCATTTACATGGTGGTTCAAAAGGATAGTAAAAAAGCGCGCGATTATCTTGATCACCGTTCGGGGTTGAAAGAATATTTCATGCGCTCAGGTATTGCGAATTATTATTTTCAATTGGGAGAAATTTACCGGTATTCAAACCAGGCTGATTCTGCGGTCCATTATTTCAAACTTGCAGAACCTGGAATGATGGAAAATTTTGATCCTGCCAATGCACAATATGTTTACCTGGAAATGGCTGCCAGTTATGCTATGAAGAATGACACCCGGAATGCAATTGATTATTATGAGAAAACGCTTAAGTATTCAAAAGAACTGCGGGATATTGAGAAGATTGCATTGATCTCAGATTCATTGAGCATGTTATATAGAAGAAGCGGGGATTTTGTGAATGCCTATGAATTTAAAATACTTGCTACAACAACGAAGGATAGCCTTTCTCATATGGCTAAGGACAGGGATATTGCATTACTTGGTGTTGACAGGGAATCGCGAAGATTGCAGGAGGATCTGTTGCAGGAAACAGAGCGACGGATCAGCAAGCAAAATCTACAGTATGTAGCGATAACCATTGCAATATTCATCGTTTTTTTAGTAGTACTTATCCTGGGTGCCTTCCCCATCTCGAAACTAACAATAAGAACCCTTGGCTATTTTTTCTTCATTTCCCTTTTTGAATTTATTGTACTGGTATTGGATAATGAGATCCTTCATTATTTAACACATGGAGAGCCATTGAAATTGTGGCTGATAAAGATCTTCCTTATTGGATGTATTGTTCCATTCCAGCACTGGCTTGAACATAAATTGATCAAATATCTTGAATCGCGAAAACTGCTTAAAGTAAGGACTCAATTTTCTATCAGGAAATTATGGCGGAAGAAACCACCCCAGGATACACCTGCCGTAATTATCAATGAAGAAGCGCCTGTAGTAGTATAGATTTGGGATTAAATATTCATCTTTATTTTCCTGCTTTTAAATAACTCATCGCTTAATTGTAAAATAAATGAATTTACCAGTACTCAATTATTATCAAAAAATAATACCCTGCCTCTTTCTAATAGGGAATTTATTTTCACTCGGCGGTTGCATCCATGAAAAAAAATATACAACATCCAATTTACACTCACATAATGATTATGAAAATGATACCCCATTTTACCGGGCTTATAAAAATGGCTATGGCTCAATCGAAGCCGATATTTTTCCTGTAAATGGTAATTTACTTGTAGCACACAAGAAAGAAGAGATACAGGGACATCGAACTTTGAAAGCATTATACCTGGAACCGCTGCTCAAAGAGTTATCAGCAAATACATCAGGAAGAATAAATTTATTAGTGGATATAAAAAATGATTACCGGGTTGCTTTACCAATGCTCATCCGGGAGCTCGGGCCTTTGAAGCAATATCTCTCAACCCAGCAGGTTGCAAACCGTTTGACAATCATAATCAGCGGTACCCAGCCTCCTCCTGCAGAATATGTCAATTACCCGGATTATATTTATTTTGACGATGATTTAAAGTTGCCACACTCCCCGGAAGAGTGGAAAAGAGTTGCGCTTGTAAGCCTGCCTTTTAATAAACGATCTTCCTGGAAAGGGGAGAATCGTATTCCCCGTGAAGATCTAAAGCGCTTACGCCGTACCGTTGACAGCGCTCATTCTGCTGATAAGATGATTCGTTTTTGGGCAGCTCCTGATAACATTCCTGGATGGAAGTTGCAGATGAAGTTGCATACTGATTTTATTGGAACTGATAAGATCGATGAGCTCGGAAATTTTGTGCGTAGCAGGCAAAAATAAATTAGCTAAGCTAATCTTAGTAGATATTATTTCTGTTATCGAGAATTTACGATTAATTTATTGCTCCTGCTACTGCCTACTTTAATTACACGCTCCTGGCATATTCGTGGTAGAACAACTGCCTATCCTGGCATTGAAATAAGACCCCGCACTTGCTGTAAATCCCGGCGATAGCGTTACACTATTTCCTGCATGAAACAACCCATCTGCCCCATTTTGATAAGTAATAATTGTACCCGTTGAGGTCGAAATTGTATTGGAAGCCATGTAGATCCTGATACCTTTGTTGGCAATGCTAAAAGGGTTGAGCAAAGTAATAATGTTATTGGTGCATACCGAACTACCGGAAGCTGTCCATTCATCACTGTCTTCAAAATAATGTTTTGAAATTGAATTGATCACCGGTATTAGGTGATCGGCTTCAGATCTAGCCATGAATCCACCAGCTACAGATATGTTTATATTGGCAGGATCAAGTGGCTTTCTCACTTCAAAATGCAGATGAGGTCCGTTAGCCTGGCCTATTTCACATTCGTACCCGAGGAATCTACCTGCACAAACCTGGTCGCCTACTTGTAACCCTGCATCAACTGAAGTACTATTTCGCTTCATATGTGTGTACTTGGTCCATTCGCCATTAGCATGTTCTATCCATACATAATTATTAAAATCCTGGCAGTCGGGATCACAAGTCGGCGGTTTTGTATTGTGGTTGTCAACAATGCGGCGGATAATTCCCTCAGCCGCCGCTACAATAGGATAGTTAGTGCCACAACTTGATCCGTTATTTATTCCAATAATATCATACCGCCCTGTAACATCAGTATTTGGACTTGTGTGGGTGTAGTGATCACGGTTTACTCGTATTTCCGTTCCTGCAGAATAAGGAACCCGATAAACATTTTGCGACAACTCAAACGTTGGCTGCGCATGTAAGTCTACATGTAGTACCAACATTATTATTATTATTATTGATGATATGCGAATCATAACGATTAACTTATTTCTTATCTAATTGATTTTTTATTTCTTTCATTTTCTCTTCGAGTTCCAAAACATACAATGTCAGCTCTTCAATTTTTTCCATCATTCTTTTTTGCATGTCTCCAACTTCTATTCCATTCTTTTCCAATTCAGATGCTGCAGGTATATTCAGTTAATAATCATTTACCGAA
>JBKJPO010000274.1:0-2569 GCA_046595095.1 Chitinophagaceae bacterium | reverse complement strand
TATCTGCACGACTGAATTTTTCACCCGGAATGGTTCTTAGTTCCCGGCGAATAACATATTCCTTTGTTTTATCGTTACCACTTATTGTTACATTACCAATAGTGGCTTGCGGCCCTTCTACAATACGTATCTCATGATCAATGGTATCATTATAAACTGAAGTTTCCACGGGATCTATTCTAAAAAATAAATACCCATCATCCATGTACAGACTTTGAATATCCCCTCCATCCTGTGATGCCTGTTTACCTAATCTTTTATTTAATGTTTCAACGTTATACGTTTCACCTTTTTGAATACCCAGCAAAACACTCAATAATGAATCAGAATATTTGGTGTTCCCTCGCCATGTGGTTTTTCCAAAATAATATTTTCTGCCTTCCTGCATTTTAATAGCAACATTCATATCTCCTTTATTATTGTAATACTGTGTATCAGCAACAATAACCGCATCCCTAAAACCTAGCGAATTATAATAATCAAGTATCTTGATCTTATCCTCGCCATATTTTTTATCATTAAATTTTGCAGAACTAAGTAACTTAAAACGGATATATGGATCAACAAGTTCTTTTGTTTTGGATATAGATAAATAACCATTTTGTTATAAATAATCCTTAAAACCAAGCTTATCATTTTTTCCTCCGTATGGGTTTGTATCAGAGGAAGGATATAATGTAAACCTGCTCATTTCCTTGGTACCCTTCATTTGCTTTTTAAGCTTATTACCCTGAATATTTTCATTACCTGCAAAATTTATTTCATTTATACGTACCCTGTTATTTTTATTTACAATAAAGGTTAATAAAACAGCATTTGTAACGGCTGTATCTTTTCTTTCTGTTATCTGTATATCAATATTCCTATAACCCTTATCTACAAAAAATTTACGAATATTATCTTCGGCTGAGAGCTTCATGTTTTCAGTGACAACTCTACCTTTTACAAGGCCCGTTTTAGTTACAAGGTCATCTGCTTCACTTTTTTTAATTCCAACAAATTTGTAGTTTGATAACCTTGGCCTTTCCGTAATACTAATTTCTATATCCAGGCTATTACCTACAAGTTTCGTAAAATAAATTTCGACATCCGAAATAAGATTCTGCTTCCACAAATTATTTATCGCTTTACTAAAAGCATCTGTACCGGGTATCATTACTTTGTCGCCAACAGCAAGGCCGGAAATTGATACAATAAGATTAGCATCAAAAGATTGTGTGCCGGAAACTTTTATATTAGCAATATTATATTGCTGGGGAGTTTTAGAATTAAATATATTTTCAAGATCTACATTTATCGATGTAGGGATGGTATCATTTACGGTTTGAGCGCCGGAGGTTTTAAAAAAAAATAGGGTGAGAATGAAGAGAGAAATCCGGTAAAGTTTTGGCATCAAAAATCAATTTTTATAAGGGGGGCAAGATACTGGCAATAATTAAAAGGATTTGTTAAATAGTTTAATCGAAATTCGCTACAAAACCTGTTCAGTATTGTTTTTTAACTGTTCGGTTGTTTTCCCGAAACGGCGTTCTCTTTGCTGGTAATCGAGGATGGCTTTGTATAAATTTTCTTTTCTGAAATCGGGCCATAAAGTATCTGTAAAATACAATTCTGCATAAGCCAATTGATATAACAAAAAGTTACTTATCCTGAATTCTCCGCTTGTTCTTATCATTAATTCCGGATCAGGAAATTGGGCTGTACTTAAATATTGCTGCAATGTATCCTGTGTAATATTAGCTGGATCTAATAAGTTGTTTCTTACATCAACTGCAATTCTTTTAACCGCATCCGATAATTCCCACCTGCTGCTGTAGCTTAACGCCATAATCAAATTAAGCCCTGTATTGTTTTTTGTTTCACCTATTGCTTCATCAAGTTCCTTTTTTGCAGCAGCAGGCAACATTTCAAAATTTCCTATTATGTGAAGCCTTATATTATTTTTATTTAGGGTTGGTACTTCTTGTCGTATTGTTTCAATAAGTAACTCCATCAATCCTGTTACTTCATCTTTGGGCCTGTCCCAATTTTCGGTACTAAAAGCATATAAAGTGAGATATTGAACACCTAATTCTGCACAACCTTCTACAATATTTCTTACACTTTCTACTCCATGAAAATGTCCATAAAGCCTGTCTTCTCCTTTATCCTTAGCCCATCTTCCATTGCCATCCATGATGATAGCGATATGGCGGGGTAATTTTTGGATATCAATATCTTGCTTCGAAATCATCTGGCTTAAAAAATTTAAGTCAGGCGTTTGCCTGACTTGCTGCAAGGTAACAAAATACTTACTAAATATCAGCGGTTAACCGGGGGGCATTTATAAGATGTCAAATTAAAAGATATGCCAATTTCAGCGATGGCATACTGATCTTTTTGTTTGCTAAAACCACGCTGGCGGCCCTCTACGCCAATTGGCGGGCCGGTTTCAAAAGAACGATCCTGCAGGATTGATGCTATTGAAGGTTTTGCAGTTGAACTTGCGAATTTATCTATTCCAATGTATGTAGTGCTCACATCATCTAAATAATCTGTACGGGTGAAGCGATGGGCAACTTCAAAAGAT
>JBKJPO010000226.1:0-6652 GCA_046595095.1 Chitinophagaceae bacterium | reverse complement strand
GCTGGGGACTAAGAATGGCTCCTAGCGGTATAGGGGCCACGATTTTCGTGTTCAGTAATAAAACCAGGCCAACAGTTATAGCTGCGAAAATAATAAAAGCAATAAGTCTCATAATTCCGTTTGTGGTGGTGTAAAGTAACAAAAAAGCATGGATGTTTAAGATATCAGATGTCATGCTAATAAAAAGAATTCGGGAATGTGAATGTGAACAAAGGCATGCCTGAGCCTGCATGCTGAGTACTGGGATTCCTTTATTTTTGCAGCTATGGATTTATCCGAAGACACCAGGAATATTCTTGGATTGCAATTACCCACTGATCCGCGATGGGTTGATCTTGCATCCATTTCCTTACAGGAAATACTAACGGATCACGCTTATTGCGAACAGAAAGCAGCTAACACCTGCATTTCGTTGATTCAAAAACATAATGATAAAGACATACTTGTAAATCAACTCGCGCCAATAGTGACAGAAGAGTGGGGACATTTCCGATTGGTGTTGGCGGAACTACGTAAAAGAGGACTGTTACTGGGTAAACAAAGAAAGGATGAATATGTAAATCAATTACTTGCTTTCCAGAAAAAAGGCGGCTCACCGGATGAACGCTTTCTCGATCAATTGCTTACCATGGCGCTTATTGAAGCAAGAAGCTGTGAACGATTCAAACGACTTAGTGAAGGCCTGGGAGATAATTACCTGCGCAAATTTTATCGCCGTTTCATGGAAAGCGAAGCAGGGCACTATACCCTCTTCATAAACCTGGCAGAGATATATTTACCAAAAGAAAAAGTGAGATCGAGATGGAAAGAATGGTTGGAATACGAAGCAGGAATCATGATGAAGGTTGAAGTCCGGGGAGATAGGATTCACTAAAGGTCTTTAGTCTAAGGTTTTGATTTTAGTTTATAGTTTTTATTTTTTTGTTTATAGTTACGGTAAAAGATTTTCCTCAAAATAATTAATTTCTGCTGATAGATCCAGCGAAGGATGTCTTTTGCAAAGTTGTTGCGCTTTATCTATTTGATTTCTGAGGAAATTTTGGTGGGCTTCAGACCTGGGGTGAAATGCTTTATGATTTTTTGCAATAAGGATGTTTTCAATTTCAGCATTTAATTCTTGTGTAGGTTTTTCAAAAAATACTTCGCTAAATTTTTCAAAAATATAATTTATGGCAAGATGATTTGGATGAACCATGTCCTCTTTGTAGAATCGATAATCCCTGAGTACATCAATAGCCAATTCAAATGCTGGAAAATAGAAAACGTTATTATTATTCGAAGCCAGTTGATGCACTACCTCAATCAGCCTTGCCTTGCTCCTGTTATTTTCCGTTATTCCATCTTTTACATGGCGTACAGGGCTAACCGTTAAAATAATTTTTATTCCGGCATATAACTTCTGCAAAGAATTGAGCGCCCCCTGTAATGCTTCTATCGAATCATTAATACTAATTAGTTGTTTCTGAAACCATCCTGCGGGAGCTTTGTGGCAATTAGCCACATACTGTCCATTACCCGTGAGCTGGTATGCATAGGATGATCCCAAAGTGATAATTATCCATTCCGCTTCCTGTATAAATTTTGAAGCTGATTCGACAGAGCTATTCATTCCATCAATAACTTCAAGTGGATCGGGGCCAGAATATGATGAATGATGATCCCAACTGTGCCAGAGTTCATTATGTAAGAGCAGGTCTGTATGAGTAAATTTTTTCGCTTCTGCAAAATGCTTAATACACCGGTTAATACTAAATGGATCGTAAATTATTCCGTGAGGATTCTGGCAAATAGAGAACTTTAATTCTTTAAGTTTATCTCCGATATGATCTGTAAAACAAGAGCCCAGCAGGAGAATTTTTTGACTATGATTCATGCAAGCGCTGGCAGGTATTAATGGGAAATCAAGCATGAACTCCATGGCAGAAATTTAATTGAAAATCATGTTAGCCAGTACCAGGCTGTGTTGCAAAGCCTGTTCATCAATATTTTCAAGCATTTGCTTCTCTTTGAAATAAGGAATCATTAGCGCTGAATCCATATTTCCAACAAGATCATCGTTTGCCATTGGACAACCACCGATACCTTTAAGTGCACCATCAAAACGTTTACAACCTGAAGCAATTGCAGCATCAAGTTTCTCCTGCCATTGAGCAGGCAATGAATGAAGATGAACTCCAACTTCAACCCCTTTCAATTGGGAAATTACTGCGGTGGTAACTTCTTTGATCAGTTCAGGGGTGGCCAGACCAACGGTATCGGCCAGACTGAGTATCGGAACCCCAATCTCTACAAGTTTTGTGGCCCAGTCAACAACGATATCCGGGTGATAGGTATCGCCATAAGGATTTCCAAATCCCATGGAAATATAAACGACAAGCTGTTTGTTATTTTTAACGCAAAGATTCTGCATCTCCTCCACAGTTTCGAAAGAAGACTGGATGGAACTGTTGGTATTGCGCATCTGGAAAGTAGATGAAATCGAAAAGGGGAACCCAAGACAGTTTATTTCATCATAGACAATCGCCTCGGTAGCACCACGAAGATTTGCAACAATAGCCAGGAGTTTTGTTGAAGAATTCACTGGCCTCAAACCTTGAATTACCTTATGCGTATCTGCCATCTGTGGAATCGCTTTCGGGGAAACGAAGCTGCCAAAGTCAAGTGTATCGAACCCGATTTTTAATAATGAATTGAGATACCCGATTTTGCTTTCAGTAGGAATAATTTTTTTCCAGCCCTGCATGGCATCACGCGGGCATTCAATGAGATTTATTTTTTGTGCAGGCTCCAATATATTCATTACCCGTTAAACATTAAGCTTTAACCATTAATTCTTCTTTGTTTTATTGCTTCATATAAAATAATCCCTGTGGCAACCGACACATTAAGCGAATCAAATTCCCCTGTCATTGGGATGCTGAATTTTTCATCAGTTGCTTTAAGTAAATGTGGTTGTATGCCTTTCCCTTCGGCCCCCATCACGATAGCAATAGGAGAAGTAAGATCGCAATCGTAGAGTTTTTTCTCAGCTTTCATTTCGGTGCAATACACTTGAATGCCATTCAGGTGCAATTCATCAACAGCCTTGACTAGACTCTGAACCCTGCAAATATTTATTTGTTCCAGTGCGCCTGCACTGGCTTTCATTGCATCTTCGTTAAGAGCCCCTACTCCTTTATCAGGAATAATTATGCATTGTACACCATAACAGAGAGCTGTACGCGCAATTGCACCAATGTTCCTGATGTCTGTTACTCCATCGAGAATTATAAACAATGGCACCTGGCCTTCACCTGTTACAAAATCAATGATGGTTTGAAGTTCCTGGTATTTCACCGCAGACTTATAAGCGATCACACCCTGGTGCTGCACATTTGTAATGCTATTTAATTTCTCAACAGGAACAAACTGGATGGGAACGTTATTTCTTCCAGCCAGTATTTTAATTTCACTAATGTTCTCGCCTGTTGCGTTTTTAAATAAAAGGATCTTGTCGACAGTGTTTCCACTTTTCAAAGCTTCTAACACAGGATTCCTGCCGGCTATAAATTGTTTTGACGATACAAACATGATGCAAATTAAATATTTCCCGTGCTGATTCTCATTTCTTGTTTCTCGTTTAACAAGAAACAGGGAACGAGAAACATTTACCGCCGAGAATATTGTTTAATAAAAAACCCCCGTTAATCTCCGGAGGTTCATTTTATTTTGTCTGATATTATTTAATGTTGAATGCCTTCTTAATTTTTGTTACGAAATCCAGTTTTTCCCAGGTAAATAATTCAACTTTCATATTTTTAATTTTACCATCCTGGGCAACAAATGTTTTGGTAACCACCTCATTCTTTCTCCCCATATGCCCATACGCTGCGGTTTCGCTATACATCGGAGTTCTTAGTTTTAGTCTTTGCTCGATGAAGTATGGGCGCATATCGAAAACTTCAGAAACTTTTGCAGCGATCTCTCCATCTGTAATTTCAACTTTGGCAGTACCATAAGTATTTACATTAATACTTGTAGGCTGAGCTACGCCGATAGCATACGATACCTGTACAAGAACTTCATCACAAACGCCTGCAGCCACGAGATTCTTTGCGATATGCCTTGTTGCATATGCTGCACTGCGATCTACTTTGCTTGGGTCTTTACCACTGAATGCACCACCTCCATGTGCGCCTTTACCACCATATGTATCAACAATGATCTTACGACCGGTTAATCCTGTGTCACCATGCGGGCCACCGATTACAAATTTGCCTGTTGGATTAATATGATATTTTATATCGTTATTGAACAGTTTTGCGTACTTCTTATATTTTGCTTTAACTCTTGGAATAAGGATCGTAGTAATATCCTCTTTAATCTTAGCTAACATTTTTGCTTCAGAATCGAAATCATCATGCTGGGTCGACACAACAATCGCCTCAATGCGAATGGGATTATTATTGTCATCATACTCGAGAGTGACCTGGCTCTTCGCATCAGGACGCAGGTATTTAATCTTATTATTCTCTCTTCTCAATGCGGCAAGTTCAATTAGTAATTTATGCGCGAGATCAAGAGCAAGCGGCATATAATCTTCCGTTTCATTTGATGCGTAACCAAACATCATTCCCTGGTCGCCGGCACCCTGCTCTTCTTTCTTCTTTTTATCTACGCCCTGGTTAATGTCTGATGATTGTTCATGGATAGCAGAAAGAACGCCACATGAATTTGCCTCGAACATATATTCACTTTTCGTATAGCCAATCTTACGGATCACGGCTCTTGCAATCTCCTGTACATCAAGGTAGGCTTTGGATTTCACTTCTCCGGCAAGTATTACCTGGCCTGTCGTTACCAGTGTTTCGCAAGCAACTTTACTTTGCGGATCAAAAGCAAGGAAATTGTCGATCAACGCATCACTGATCTGATCTGCAACTTTATCAGGATGCCCTTCGCTCACTGATTCCGAGGTAAATAAATAAGGCATAGAAATTTTAAATTTTGAGCCGCAAAACTAAGCCTTCGCAGCGATTAGACAAAATGGTTTTTATGATATGGGCTTAAATGCAGGCTGGTACAAGGTTTGAACCTGGTGCTCCAGATGGCAAAAGGATCTATCCCAATGCGAATTAAATGTTAGAATAAATGATTCGAACCCTCATTTTATAATTGGTCTTGTTTCCACCTCCCAACTTAACTCTGCCAAAACCAACCTGGTTAAGCCCGAAATTATATGGCGTAATAAATTGGTTGCATTCATCAAGGTAACCTGTAGGGTATCCAGAAAGAAGGATGTTATATGGAGCCCTCAACCTAAGAGTATAATCCAGTGAGCCTTTTGTTACCGCAGCCTGTGTATATCGTGAGATATTGAAGACGTACCTCGTTATGTTATTACCAAATGGATCCTTCACCGTCGTTTTAAAACCTCCGAATGTAGTGATATTTGGAATTCCTGATGAAGTAGTGAAATCACAAGGAAACCCTTTAAAACGATTTACACCTGTATCTTTTACATCCAGGAATAGAAAATTGGGGGGAGTAAGAAACTGGTTGGCAGGTAAGGGCGAATACACCTGGTCCATAATTAGTTCTGCTTTATGAATTATCCTGTTGCCTAAAGTCTTTAATGAAGGTATCTGTAAGAGTGCGTAATTTCCTGGTGTTGATTGAATGTAAATGAAAGAATCTTGTGCTGCAACATTGGCCAGGTATGGAAGGATCTCAGCACCGGTGCGATCGCGGGTGATTTTATTTGCAGTCGCGCCAGTATTTGCAAGTGAAAAATTCGTAACAGTTGTGTCAGTACCTCCAGCTACACCCCTCTTCTTAACTTTGTAGTGAAGTGCAAGTTTAGTCCCCGTATCCGCAAGGTTAAAATAAAGCAAGGCATTACCCCCAAAATTTACATCAGGAGTAATTGCAAATCCCCTAAAAAATGCTTTAAATGCAGAATCGTTTTTAAAACCCGTTGCTGTATCCTGGTTGAGTAGTAGCTGACCAAAAGCAAGACCTGCAGGGTCAGTAAGTTTTATTCTCAACTGGTTCCTGGCAGTTTTCAGATCCTGTGGTGCTAAACTACGTGTACCCAATACCGGTGCCAGGGCAGTAAAAGTATTGCATGAGGTATAAAATGAATCGGCCCTGAAATTAGCATGCGTTGCAGCAACCTGTTGTACAATAAACTTTTGTGGAGTAATTGAATCTCCGTAAATTTTTTTATAACTCAATATCAATACCGCAGAATCAAAAGTCAGGCTATCAAAGCGAACAGGAAAAGAAAATCTTAAGGCAGGAGGAAGAACCTGGAAATAAATACTTGCGGTGGTTTTTCCAAAGTATTGATCATTGCCGATGTAACCAAGAACGTTTTCGTCTGTACGGTCAATAACAGCACATTCAGCAAGAGTTTGAGGGGTAGTTGAAAGTGAATCGAAATTATTTGCGATCACAGCAACTTCTGTTTCAAATGTATTTACATTATCTACTGCCGGTATCAGGTCACTGCCAATATCTGTAGTGTCAATCTTTGTGCATTTCCAGCTGATGAGAGAAAAAATAAGAAGTCCGGTAAGAGCCGCAGCAAACTTGAATCTATACACAGTGGAATATAATTTTAGTAACGGTAGGGTATTTTTATTTGCCCGCAAGGTCGGCATACAATTGT
>JBKJPO010000146.1:0-3883 GCA_046595095.1 Chitinophagaceae bacterium | reverse complement strand
ACCCTTACTTTGATAATGAAGAAGCACTGGCAGGTTTAAGAAATTCATCCGTGAAATAACCTCCGAGCTATAACTACTCTCACCGTAACTATATTTATCTCCCTGTTGAGAGTAAATCAATTCAGTGCGAATACCAAGGGGATCCGAAATATTGGCAACCGGTAGCACCACACCAACATGAAAGCCAAATAGAGATCCATTATTGGATTCAGAATTCCCGTTTAAAGTGGAGCGATTTACACCTAACGCTGCTGAGGCAGCTGCATTATTCTTTTTCGTTTGTTTTTTTGTTTTAGCATCTGATTGTGCATAAACTGTAATTATCAAACAAGCGAAGGGCAACATCATTAATAACTTTTTCATAATTTTTAATTTAAGATTTAATACTTTTTGATATATTTTTTTTAGAATGAAGCGACTGGAATTCCATTATTATTAGAAGCCGGTGATTTGAATAAGCCAAAGCTTATATATGGAGCCCATCCGGAACCGTTAGATGCTAATTTTTTTAGATCGCTGTAAAGACCACATGGCGATCCGCCTTTACCAAAAATGAAGGGGAACTTCACATAAGTGACTGGAAGTTTCTCTATGCCTGGTATTGAATTAAATACATCAACTACATAATCATAACAGTTATATTTTTTAAGATTGTATTTCTTTTTTGCAAATTCCTTGCACTTATCCAGGATTAGTTCAAAGTCTTCCGGGCTTAGGATCTTTTGAATGGAAGCATCATATTCTCTATTACTATTATCAATTATTTGTGATCGGCCTTGTTTGATAATACAAGTTGCAGGCACGCGTGGATAAAAACCAAACGACCGGGTTATAGACTTCCCCGTTAAAGCATCCTGTTTACTTAGAATTATGAATACGTGCCCGGGCTCACCTTTTTTGAATACACAAGCCGGATCATTATTAACTGGTAAGTCTGCACAAATGGTTATAGAATGACTAGCATTATTTTGCATCGGATAAAAGACCTGCAGATACGACTTGACGTTAATGTACTTGCTCTCTTTAAATTTTGGTGAGACAATCGTATCCTTGATTGAATATGTATTTTTGGTTCTGCAGATTGCGGGCATTTCCAGTAATGAAAACAACAATACTAACAGGAGAACAATTCTTCCAAATGCATTGATTAAAATTATTTTCAGATTCATTATAAAATTTTTGACCGATGAAATAGACTTTATTTTATGTTAACCATTTGCAATACGGCTGTGCATGACATAATTAAAATTGGGTCACAGTTCTTCCCTCCAGGAGTCTACTACATGACTCTCCGGTCGGGCAATTTGCCAGTATTGGAAAATGCGTAATTGTTATGAAAAAATCAATCGCGTGAATATTCTATTGTGGTTCCATCAGATTTTTTTGAAGAGTAATACATAAATGAACCATCGCTTCCAAAGCTTGTGGTTTCACCACTCCATGGGTTGCTTTTATAAGAGGAGCTTTTCTTATCTCCGTAAAATTTAGATTTAAATAACAGGTACAGGTTACCGATAGTTGGATAGTTTTCATACCCGAAATTTCCATAAGCGTCCATCCAATAGCGACCAGGTATCACCTGCATAAAAGTTTGTAAGCCTTGCACATCCAAAAAGTGTAGTTCCCTTCCGTTGATAAATACTTTGGTTGTACCTGCTGATGCGTTGGCCTTCAACATACCGCCTATTTGTAAACCTGCTATGCCTATTCCAATGTACGGGCCACCTTGTTTACCAAATGCGCCAGTCAGCTTGTCGTACCAATAATGACCCGGTATACATTTCACTCCATAATTTTTTTCTAATTGCAGAATAGTATCTATCGGGACAAGCTCGTCATTTATAGTAAATGAATTCATTGTATTTTGAGCGTTACTGGTTATAGAAATTATACTGATTAAAACAATGAGCATTGATATTTTGAATGGGTATATTATAGAATGTTTCATTTTGTTTCTTTCTAAAATTATTTAATACCTACGCCGGAAATTGATATGTCAAAAATAGCCAGTCTGTACCCCCAATCGCAAACCAAGTTGAGAAGGAAAAATGTAATCCTAAAGTGGTTATTTCTCTATAACCTTCTTTAATTCAATGGTATATAACATTATTGAATAAAATCCTAGAGGATATTTGTCCAGAAAAAAAATTAAGAAGTAACTACCTTACACAGATGAAATCAGGTTTGTTAGAGGAAAATTATGAACTTATAAAATCGCTCACTAAAAGTGAGAAGCGATATTTTAAATTGTATACACAATTTCAGCAAGGCGATAAAAGCTATCTTAAATTATTTGATATAATTGATAAGCAAAAATCCTATGACGACAAAAGGATAATTCAGCAATTCCAGAAATCCTGTAAAGTCACCAATTTACCTTCTGTAAAAAAGTATCTTTTTGATCAGCTTATTGGATCCATAAAATCATTTGGCTCTTATAAAGATTTGGATAGTGATCATACCGATATGATTGAAACCTATAAAGTTTTGCACTATAAAGGTTTGTATGGATTAAGCGAACGCTTGCTAAAAAAGATTAAGCAGGTAACGCTTGAAGATGATGCTTTCTCCAGGCATTTTTCTGTTTTGCTCATGGAATATCATAGAGAAGTATTTAATCCTGATAATGCTAACCCCGAAAATATTATCAGGATATTAAATGAGAGACGTGATACACTAACCATCATGGATAATTACTTAACTGTAGGTAGCACATTCACTCTTTTGAGATTGCATCTACGGAAAAAATTATACTGCCGCAGCAGGGAGGACAAAGTTGAGCTCTCAAAACTTATTGCCCCGGTTTTGAAAACCACAGAAGCGGATATGCTTTCACGTACGGCATTGGGGTTGCGCAATATAGCATTGTGCGATTACTACCTGGCCATTGGCCAGCCAAAGAAGGCATTTGAAACATCAAAAATTCATCTTGAGTTACGAAAGACCGCTGGCAGCAATGACAAGCTCGACTTTCAAACGCTTAATGAATACTTGCAACACATTATAATCTCCATCCGCAGCGGATTTTTTGAAGGGTTTGAAGAAAATGCAAAACGGTATAAAGATCTGCTTGGTACTGTCCGGAATAAGGAAAAGTATTTCATGGCCTATGAAAAGTGGCACAATAGTGTTTTGATGTATTATAATAGAACCGGCCAATTTGATAATGGCGCTGTATTCGGAGATAAAGAACTTGCCCAGCTTCCTGACCTGGAGCAAAATTTTAGCATGAAATCTAAAATTACACGCTGGTATTTCAACGCGTATAATCATTACGCGCTTAAAGATTATAAAACCGCATTGAGATTGACTCAGAAAATAATGAATACGGCTACTGATGGAGTCGAAGAATTTAGCTTTGCAAAACTGCTAATCATGTTTATTCATTACGACCTGAAAAACTATGAGCTTCTCGAATACCAGGTGCGCTCTGCAGAAAGGATGATGAAAAAAACGGAACGCTTATACAAATGCGAAAAGTTATTGCTCGACTTTTTCAAACTGGTTTCTGATGCAGACAGTACTTCACAGAGGAGGCAACAATTAGATACATTGCAAAAGAAAGTTACCGTTCAATTTAAATCTCATTATGAAAAAGGATTTTCTTATTACTTTGATATCTTGTCGTGGATAGAGAGCCAATTAAGCAATAAGGACTTTGCATTGGTGGTTGCTAAAAGAAACGGAGTGTAATTTCATCTTCCGGCATGCAAAATGAATTTTACTGTCTTTAATTCAAATCGCTTTTGAAAATTTCATATTTCACATTTCAACGCGTTATCCCATTAAAAAATCGTTCCATAGCGTAAATGGATAACTGCCCCGATGGTCCATTCAAATTGTACTCACAGCCATGTGTAGCCCATGGAATTGTGAGGAGTAA
>JBKJPO010000534.1:0-6217 GCA_046595095.1 Chitinophagaceae bacterium | reverse complement strand
AGGATCTTAATCCATTTTATTATTTTCTTGATGAGTATACATACCAGGTAGGGAATACCTTATTAAGACCGCAGTTTTCCAATGGCATTGAACTCAGTCATACTTACAATGGCTTTCTCACCACGACATTAAATTACAGTAAAACGAATGATTTGATGGCACAGACTATTGACCAGATCAACAGCGAAAGAAAGACATTTGTAACGAAGGACAATATTGCAACAATGAAGAATATGGGACTTTCAGTGAGTGCAAATTTTCCGGTTGCGAAATTCTGGAACACCAACCTCTATACAAATTTCAACCACAAAAAATACAAAGGTGAATTGAATGGTGGTGAGCTGGATGTATCTGGCAGCAATGTGATGGTGAATGTCGGCAACCAGTTTAAATTCAAGAAAGGTTGGAGTGGTGAATTAAGTGGCTGGTGGAGATCTAAAGGCATTGAAGGACAAATTGTAGCTGATCCAATGTGGCAGGCAAGTGCTGGTGTTCAAAAGCAGATACTGAAAAGTAAAGGTTCTTTGAAACTTGGAATCCGGGACATCTTTGCTTCTCAAAATTTCAAGGGCTCTGTAAAATATAATGACATTGATGTCTTGATCAACGAAGTGCAAAACAGGAGGAGAGTAACGCTGACATTCGCTTATCGTTTTGGGAAACCGATGAAAGATCAGAAACAGCCAAGAAAAACAGGTGGTGCAGGTGATGAGTCGGGTAGGGTGAAGTCGGGAAGGGGTTGAGAAAAGCAGGCAGTTTAAAGTAGGCAGTAGCAATGGTTGGACAATGAGCAAATGAACATGGAATATAAGATCAACACGCAGCTTAGAAATAAGCTGCGTTTTTTTATATTTGCATTAATCATTATCAATTAACCATTAATTATTAAATAAAATGCCCTCATTCGATCTTGTAAGTAAAGTAGATATTCAGACACTCGATAATGCTATCAACACTGTAGATAAAGAGATCAGGAACCGTTTTGATTTCAAAGGCTCACACGTGGTTATTGATTTGAACAAAAAAGAATTCAAACTCAATCTTGAAGCGGATAGTGAAATGAAAATAAGCCAGATCATTGATGTGCTGATTAGCAGGAGCATGAAACAGGGCCTGGCAGGGGAAGTGTATGATCTCAAAAAAGAACCATTCCAGAGTGGAAAGATTATGAAAAAGGAGATCATTGTTCGAAATGGTATAAACCAGGAAGATGCAAAAAAGATCGTAAAATTAATTAAAGACAGTAAATTAAAAGTTCAGGCCTCGATCATGGATGATATCATTAGGGTTACGGGTAAAAAGATTGACGACCTCCAGGAGGTGATTCAAGCGTCAAAAAGTTGGGATCTGGGTCTTGCTCTCCAGTTCGTTAATATGAAGAGTTGAATTAATAATTGGAATTTTTTAAGGAATATCTAACGGAATAACATAATTTTGCACCTCATTTAAATAGCCCGGCCAAATCCGTGCACAAATTCTAAGTTATGAAAAAAGATATTCATCCATCAAACTACAGGTTGGTAGTATTTAAAGATATGAGTAACGGCACTACATTTCTTTGCCGCTCTACTGCCAATTCCAAGGAGATGATAAAGCATGAAGACGGTAATGAGTATCCTGTAATTAAGCTGGAGATTTCAAATACATCTCATCCATTTTACACGGGAAAAAATGTGCTTGTAGATACTGCTGGCCGTATTGATAAATTCAAAAAACGTTACGAGAAAAGAGAAAACAAGTAATAATTTCAGAATATATTTTTAAAACTCCCGGTGAAGACGGGAGTTTTTTTATGCCAATCGGGCAAGCAGGTATGTTTTTTTTAAGTCCTATTTTGCAAAAAAAGATATATGCACCAGGCGAAAAATATCCTTTCCCACACCGGTATGAGAAAAATCCCGCCATTTATTTTTATCAAGATCCAACTCCACACTACTACGTGAAATTTTTCATTAGTTTTAGCTAATGATCATATACCTTGATGACCTGGCTGTAAATTCTCTACTTTACCCCTTTACTCAAACGCGTTCTATAGTTGATATTCGCCTGGGCATTCATACGATCCGGGAAAAATGGGAACTGTATTTTGGCCAGGCCGTTTATACAACAGATCCAAAATTTCAAAGTGTAACTGTTCCGGAACCATCCGAAGATTCATTAATTATACCTGCTAACCGGATCCCACTCCGGGGACTAGACGCAAATACAATAGACCTGGAAACAATTCTGGCCAATAGTTTTCCACTCGAAAATCTTTGGCAATTGTTTGGGCAAAATGACTTCGCCATTCGGTATGATTTCGATAAAATTGTAAAGGATCGGCAGAGCAATTCTTTGTCTGTTTCAAATAAAGTTGTCTCAACTGAAAATGTGTTTGTGGAAGAAGGAGCCAATGTAGAACATGTTATCATCGATGCATCAACAGGCCCGGTGTATATTGGGAAAAATGCACAGATCATGGCGGGATGTATGATCCGTGGTCCACTGGCATTATGCGAAGGCGCAGTGTTAAAAATGGGAAGTAAAGTTTATGGAGCTACCACTATTGGTCCATATTGTATCGCAGCGGGGGAGATCAAAAATTCAATAATGTTTGGATATAGCAACAAAGCCCACGATGGTTATCTTGGGGATTCAGTGATCGGGGAGTGGTGCAATCTTGGTGCGGGTACAACAAATTCGAATATGAAGAATACGGCAGGAGAGGTTAAATTATATAACAATCAAACTGGCAATTTTGATTCAGCTGGTAAAAAATGCGGGCTGATGATGGGTGATTACAGCCGGACTGCAGTTAACACCTCTTTTAATACCGGAACGGTTGTGGGTGTATGTTGTAATATTTTTGGGGAAATATTTCCGCCTAAATTTATTCCGGATTTTAGCTGGGGCAGGGAAAGTTATTTGTTAGATAAAGCCATACAGGATGTTGACAACTGGAAAAAATTAAAAGGCAGTTTGATTACTGAGAAAGAGAAGCAAGTTTTGTCAGATATTTACCGATCAATTCAAAAACATAATAATGCGTAAACAAATTGCAGCAGCCAATTGGAAAATGAATCTCACATGGGAACAAGGCCAGGCATTGATCAATGACTTGCTTAGCTATGGGAATGAGATAGATGATAACAATCTCGTATTGCTTGCCGTACCATTTCCCTATTTGGTGGGCGCGGGGGAATTAGTGGCAGGGCAAAAGAATTTTATGATCGCTGCGCAAAATTGCTATTCACAAAAATCCGGTGCATATACTGGTGAAGTCAGCGTGGAAATGTTGCGTTCTATCGGTATCCAGTACACGATAATCGGGCATAGCGAACGGCGCGAGTATTTCAATGAGGATAACCAGCTGCTTGCTGCAAAAGTTGATATCTGTCACGAGTATGGAGTTATTCCGGTCTTTTGTTGTGGTGAACCTTTATCCATTCGTGAAGCTGGTAATCAACAGGATTATGTAAGCACTCAATTGAAAGAAAGTCTTTTTCATTTGTCAAAGGAAAAAATGCAAAATTTTATTATTGCTTACGAACCAATTTGGGCAATAGGTACAGGAAAAACTGCTAGTAGTGAGCAGGCACAGGAAATGCATGCGCATATTCGTTCAGTGCTTGCAGGGCAATATGGAGAAGAAGTAGCGGAGAGTATTTCCATACTATATGGAGGAAGTGTAAAAGCAGGTAATGCAAAGGAATTGTTTAGCCAGGCTGACGTTGATGGTGGATTAGTTGGAGGCGCTTCATTAAATGCCGCAGAGTTTGATACGATAATTAAAAGTTTATAAGGGTTTGATTTCCCAATTAATTCAAGCGAATAGTTATCGTTTTTTTACCAAAATAATATGTCAACAACCCTCATTAAAAATATTGACAAACTGCTAAATGTTCGCGAGCATTCCCAGGTTTTGCGTGGTGCTGCGCTTGCGGAACTTCCGGTAATTGACGAAGCCTTTATCCTGGTTGAAGATGATCGTATTGCTGCATATGGCCCAATGCATGAATTGGAATTAAAGGTTCCGGAATTGCCCGCACAGGTAATCGACGCCAATGGCAGGTTTGTTCTTCCGGCCTGGTGCGACAGTCATACACATCTTGTATTTGCCACAACACGTGAAGAAGAATTTGTAGATAAAATATTGGGCTTGAGTTATGCCGACATCGCGGCCCGGGGTGGAGGCATTTTAAATTCTGCAAGAAAGCTTATCGATTGTCCTGAAGAAGAATTATTTGCTTTGGCATGGGAACGATTAGACGAAATAGGTCGGCTGGGTACCGGAGCAGTAGAAATCAAAAGTGGTTATGGCCTGACAGTAGAAGGAGAACTTAAAATGCTGAGGGTGATAAAAAAATTAAAAAAGCAATCCCCGCTTACTATCCAATCTACCTTTCTCGGAGCACATACTTATCCTCCTGATTATCATCATGATCATGAAGGATACATCAATTTAATTATTGATCAAATGTTGCCGGTAATTGCAGACCAGAAGCTGGCAGATTTTATTGATGTATTCTGTGAAGATGGCTTTTTTTCACCGGAAGAAACAAGGAAGATTTGTGAGGCTGGAATGAAATATGGTTTAATCCCAAAGATCCATGCTAACCAGCTAAATATTTCGGGTGGCGTGGAAGTTGGAGTAGAGTTAAATGCCATATCCGTCGATCATCTGGAATGTATGGATGAAAAGGTGATCAGGATTTTAGCAGGCTCTGCTACAATCGGGACCCTGTTACCGGGAGCGGCTTTCTTTCTCCGCATGCCATTTCAGCCTGCCCGTCAATTGATAGATGCCGGATGTGCCATTGCACTTGCAAGCGACTATAACCCGGGAAGTTCGCCGAGTGGAAATATGAACCTGGTAGTTTCAATGGCCTGTATACAAATGAAAATGCTTCCGGCCGAAGCGATAAATGCCGCAACATTAAATGGGGCATATGCGATGAATCTTGGCGACCAACTTGGTAGCATCACTGTGGGGAAGAAAGCCAACCTGATCATTACCCGGCCGGTAAACTCTATTGCTTATATTCCCTATTCATTCGGCAATCATTGTGTAGAGAGCGTTATGATCGCTGGTCAATTTATCTGATCCCGATATTGCCCAGGGTTATTTTTTACTCAAACTATCGTTCTGGCATGAGTGCTTTAGTCGTTTTTTATTTTCATGACCATTATACCTATCTTTCATTAAATAAATAATACAACGTGCCAGGTAAAAATTTTGTTTGTTACAATAAAGAAGATATTCTTAAACTTACACGTATCCGGCGATTCGAAACAAAGCTTGGCGAAATAGTATCAACTATTCCAGATCGTAATCATTTAGAGCAAGGAATTGCAAATAGCAACGCCAGGTATGTGGTCTTCGGTATCCCGGAAGATATTGGTGTTAAAGGAAATTATGGAAAAGGTGGTGCCGACTCAGCCTGGATGCCATTTTTATCTGCATTCCTAAATATTCAGAGCAACGACTTTTTGAGCGGTGGCGAAATTCTTATACTCGGGCATTTTGATTTTACAGAATTGAAAATTCTCATAGAGAACAATGCCAGCAATGATGAAGAAATGTTACAGGCCTATCGTCATGCCGTTATTATGATCGACGAGCAGGTTGAAAACCTGGTAAAAAATATTACTGCACTTGGTAAAATTCCCGTGATTATTGGTGGCGGGCACAACAATGCTTACCCGGCAATCAAGGGTGCCGCAAAAGGTTTATACAAAGCTGATAAGGTTCCACTTGCACAGATAAATTGCATTAGCCTGGATGCTCATACCGATTACAGGCCTGCAGAGGGAAGACACAGTGGTAATCCATTTCGTTATGCCGAAGAAGACGGCTATCTCGGGAAATATTGTGTGATTGGCCTACATGAAAACTATCTGCAACAAAATGTATGGCTCGATATGGTTAATAATCCATTCATAGATTGTATTACTTATGAAGACATTTTTGTTCATGAGAAAAAAAATTTCATTCAATCCGTAGCACATGCTACTGGATTTACTGAAGAAACCTATAGCGGCGTTGAACTTGACCTGGATGCTATTCAGAATGTCTTATCGAGTGCAGGCGCACCGTGTGGGGTCTCCATTCTGAATGCAAGACAATATATAACCTTTGTAGCTACTGATGCAAAGGTTGCGTATGTGCATATCTGTGAGGGTGCCACAAGATTATCAGATGGTTCGATCGATGGCAGTACAGGAAAGTTGATCAGTT
>JBKJPO010000053.1:0-25336 GCA_046595095.1 Chitinophagaceae bacterium | reverse complement strand
CTTTCGCTTTTATAAGAACTCAACCTTTAGAAGGCTATATTTTGCTGTAAAGAACTAAAAATTGGATGGCAAAAATAGGCATAAGCCCCGTGAGAGCAAAATTTTATTTGTATTGTGGATCGTACAAGGTATTAGATGGTACATTTACTTCAGGCTTACCTTTATACCTGTGTGCATACAGTCCGTAACAGCTCCCTAAGACAAACGCGAGTATTACGAATACCTGGCAGTAAAACAGGAACTTTGAAGAAGATACCCAGTTATGGGCAAAATCTTTATCCGAACTATCTATTACTTCTTCTTGTACCATACTATTGAATTTGCAGGGCAAAAATAATCGATTGAGTCTGATTTTCAGTCTTTGTCCCTAACAATTTCAGAAAATCTTTTTTTCCCTTTAATAAAATATTGCCAGATCACAAGGCCTTTGTAAATACCATGTAATTTGCCATTCTTTGACCTTGGAAATAATGCTTTGCTCCTGGCAGTTAACAACCATTTAGTAAAATGAAGATGAGCTTTTATCACTGCAACGAAACTCCCTCCATCCCCGGAGATCAGATGTTTTAATCCAGCCACATGGTCTAAGCAGAGTCGAAAGGGAATTTTCCAGGTTGATTGTGCTAAAGGTAAATTCTTTGCAAGCATCACCAGGTTATTCCGGTAATTTAAAAATGCTTTCCTGCTGCTTCCTTTTTTTAGAGTGCCACCGCCAACATGGTAAACTACAGAAGATGGTTGCACATATATTTTGTAACCCGCTAATTGAGTTCTCCAGCATAAATCAATCTCTTCCTGGTGTGCGAAGAAATGCTCATCAAATCCACCAAGTTCATCAAACACTTTTTTCCGGATCATAAGTGCAGCTCCCGAAGCCCAAAAGACAGGACGGGCGTCATCATATTGCCCTGAGTCTGTTTCACAATCTTCGAATACGCGTCCACGGTTGAACGGGTAACCAAAACTATCAATCCATCCGCCACAGGCACCGGCATACTCAAACTTGCTTTTGTCATGATAGCCTAGCACCTTAGGTTGGCAAGCTGCTATTTGCTCGTCTGTTTCCATCAGTTCGAGTAATGGCTCAATCCATCCGGGTGTAATTTCGACATCACTGTTAAGCAACATGTAATAATCAGCATTTACCTGCTTTAAAGCCGTATTATATCCTTTTGCGAATCCTTCATTTGATGGGTTTTCAATAATCCCAACTTGTGAAAAATGATTCTGTACAAAACTGACAGAATCATCTGTTGAAGCATTATCGGCAATGTAGATCCGGGCTTTACGATAAGTAGTAAGTAAAACCGAAGGAAGAAATTTTTCAAGGAATTGTCTTCCGTTATAATTGAGAATTACGATAGCAACTGAAGGCAAATGAAATCATTTCAGCAATGATAAGCTATTAGCAGGAAAAGCCAAAGCAAGGAAGTTTTCGTTTGCTTCATTGTGAGAAGATCCTAAGTCACCGGTCTTGGTCGCAGGCATGATGATTTTTTTTCAATGGTTCTCCGAGCCTCCTCCAATGAGGTCCCTTTGAGGCAAGATTGAATATTCTAAGGATTCATTCCACTTTGTCCTTATCCTCATTTAGCATAGATTTGAACCAAATGATTCGACAATTGCTTAATTGGAGGACTGGCCTGGCACTCATCGCAGTAGCCATAGTCGTTGGTACCATAATTTATTCAAACTTCCTTGCAAAGAAGATAGCTAAAGAAGAGCTTGAAAAAGTGACCCAATCTGTGGAGGCAAATAATTTCATTATTAATGCCCCCCAAGGTGTTGACCTTACATTTGCAAGCGAGATCCAGCGTAAGAATGAAGACATCCCAATCATTCTTACAGATCAAAATGATAGCATAATTGACCACCGTAATCTTGATTCCGCCTCTATCGCCAATAATAAAGATTACCTGGTCCAAAAGCTAAGTGAGTTTAAAAAAAGCAGGGCACCGTACACCGTTGTGGTTACAGAAAATCCATACGTAGCCGATAGATATTATTATGGCGAATCATTATTATTAAAACAGATAAGATATTATCCTATCGTCCAGTTATTCATTGTTACATTATTCATCTTTATCACATTATTTGCAATCACATCAAGGAATAAAGCCACTCAAAACCAGGTATGGGCCGGTATGGCGAAGGAAACCGCCCACCAGTTGGGAACACCTTTATCTTCCCTGCAAGGCTGGGTGGAAATGCTAAAGGAAATGCCGGGAAATGAAAATATTTCGCAGGAAATGGAAAAGGATGTGGACAGGCTAAAACTGGTAAGTGACCGCTTCGGTAAGATAGGAAGCACACCCAAACTGGAAGAGAAGAACATTATAGAACAGGTGCAATCGATGGTGGCTTACATCAAACGCCGGGCGCCGGATAAAGTAAATTTTACAATCGATACCTCCGGGGAAACTGAGATGACTGCAATGATTTCAGGCCCGCTATTCGACTGGGTTATTGAGAATTTATTGAAGAATGCACTTGACGCTATGGAAGGAAAAGGATTGATAATGGTCCGGTTTAAAAGAGATGGGAAGCAGGTGATCATAGACGTTAGTGATTCAGGCAAAGGCATCAGCTCAAAAAATATTACGAGAGTATTCAAGCCGGGATTTACAACAAAAAAACGTGGCTGGGGATTGGGATTATCTCTTTCAAAAAGGATAATTGAACAATATCACGGAGGACAGCTATTTGTTAAACAATCAGAGCCAGGTAAAGGAACTACATTCAGGATAGTGATATGGATTAAGGGTGTAAAGGATTAGCATGATCATCAGGCTGTAAAAATTATTATTTATATACGTATTCAATTGTTCCCAGGATCCTCCTCTCCTTTGAATATATTTTTTCTGATTCTTTCAAACCAAATTCATTGTAAGTATATTTCCAGATAAAATAATTATTTCCACCTTCAACTGTGGACACCAGTTGTTTTACCTGCCCTGAAGAACTATACTCAAACATATAATCAGGCAATAATCTTTTAGCCAGGCTATTAAAATGAACAACATCCGTCACCCGGTTTTTTGCATCATAATAGTAATAATATTTTCTTCCTTTTGATTCCTGTTCTTCGATCACGTTCCCTTTTTCATCAATCGTAAAATTTACTTCAGAAACAACATTATTGCTTTTCTTCCTTATCATCTTTTGCGGTTTATCATTGGTATTATAGCTGTACGTCCTTTCTTCGGTAATGTTATTTGATTCTCCAGGATTGCGCGTAATGGTTGATATAGTAGAGAGGCGGCCTTTATCATCGTAGCTGTAAGCAGTAATGCCTATCGATACAGCTGTACTGTCGGTGCTTCTAAGGATACGACCCTGTGCATTGTATAATGTGGTTAAGATTGATTCATTAGAAAAGGATGTTTTGGATTGTGTTTCTGATTCGGTGAATTGCTTATTTATTTTTTTTTGAAGAAAAAATCCCTCGCTTGGATAGCCGTCATCTTCAAAACTTTTTACAGAAATGGTTCTGAGATTTCCTTCTTTGAGTATTGTAAACTCTTTGTATAGCTGTTGCTGTACCCAAATATCATTATAAAAATATTGTGCCCTGGCAGTCAGGCTACCGAAACTCATCAATACAATTACCAGTAAAAGAAAGTTTTTAAAACGAAACATTATATGAAAAAATTTATTAAAATGAGTCTCCTGAAGATGTCGTCATAGCGAGAAGAAACCCGGGTGACGAGGGTTTCGACAAAGCTATCTCCGGAAATTTGTATGGAGATTTCTTCGTTCCGCTCGCAATGACGTCACAACTTGCTCCTGGTAATCTTGCTCGAAATAATTCAGTAATCACGAAATTATAGCAATTATCCTGCTTGCAGATTTTTGTTGCTATTTTTAACCCGGATTTATAATAACCAAAGCCACATCTATTTGTCCCACTTACCCGAACGTACTGAGAAAGACTGTTTAAACTGCGGGGCAGTTGTATATGGAAGGTATTGCCATATCTGCGGACAAGAAAACAAGGTGCACAAGGAATCTGCATGGCACCTGCTCACACATTTTTTTAATGATATCACTCACTTTGATGGAAAATTTTTTAGCTCGGTGAGGTACCTGCTATTCCGGCCGGGATTTTTATCAAGGGAATATTCAAAGGGGAGAAGAGCAGATCATCTTAACCCGGTGAGGATGTATATTTTCACTTCAGCGATTTTTTTTGTTCTTGTTATCTGCCTTTTTTGTTATTGGTATAATATTTACAGTATTTTTCTTTTTCTCAATGTACCAGATTTAATTACAGCTTATGGATACGGATAAAGCAGCGGATTTTGAACGTTTGGTGAATATTATGGACCTGCTTCGTGAAAAATGTCCCTGGGATAGAAAACAAACAATACACTCGCTTAGGCAGTTAACCATAGAAGAAACTTACGAGCTGGCAGATGCGATAACTGCTGCAGACTGGAAAGGCGTCAAAGAAGAACTCGGCGACCTTTTATTACATATTGTATTTTATGCAAAGATTGCAAAGGAGGAGGGAAAATTTACACTCAATGAAGTCATCGATAACATTTGCGAAAAGCTAATTCATAGACATCCCCATGTATATGGTGATGTAAACGTAGAAACTGATGAAGATGTAAAGAAGAACTGGGAGCAATTAAAATTAAAGGAAGGCAAACAATCAGTACTCGGTGGGGTTCCTAAGTCTTTGCCTTCAACGATTAAGGCAATGCGCTTACAGGAAAAAGCGAAACAGGTAGGATTTGAATGGGCCAATAAAGAACAGGTATGGGAAAAAGTAGAAGAAGAGCAACTGGAACTTGCTGAAGCTGTTCGGTCTGGTAACCAGGAAAAAATAGAAGAAGAGATGGGGGACCTTTTTTTCTCCCTTATCAATTACTCCCGCTTCCTGCAGGTAGATGCGGAGAATGCACTCGAGCTGACGAATTTAAAGTTCATAGACCGTTTTACAAAAATGGAAGCCCTGGCCAGGAGCCTGGATAAAAACTTAGCCTTAATGAGCCTTCAAGAAATGGATTCATTGTGGAATGATATTAAAAAACAAAGAAAATAATTGAAAATTTTTCAGAGGACCCATAATGTATTTATCAGGAATACTTTCCTGCTCATAACAGCTGCATGGCTGATCACAATTTCTTTTATCATTGATAATTATTGGTCCGGAGCTTCATCAATAGAATCTATTCAACAATTAATACAACGCGATATTCACCAGAAGCAGGATGAGTTTGATGGTATAGCCCATGACACTGCTCTCATAAACAAATTGGCCACACGAAATTATGATGAAACATTATTGAAGGAGTATACTGACAAGGAAATATATTTTTTTATAAATAGAGTTAATCCGTTCCTGGAAGAGGTTCCATTATTCTGGAATACACAGGTAATACAACCTGATGCGAATACCAGTCTGCTTGGAGAGGGTACACATTTTGCCAGGCTTGTGAATGGCTGGTATGTTATTCAAACCCATATCAGGGATGTACAGGATGGTACTAAATTAAAGATCATAGGGCTCATACCTGTGAAATGGCAGTACTATACCGATTACCGGTATCTCGAAAATTCATTCCATGCAATGGAAAATATCGAGAACCGGTTTGATATAAACAGGATGGCAGGCGCGGCAAGTGTAAAGGATAAGGCAGGTAATGTACTTTTTTATCTTCAGCAAAAAAATGACGCCACTGTTGTCACAAACAATATTTTCGCGATATGGCTCAGAATAATTGCTGCGCTATTTGTTCTCCTGTACATCCATGTAATAGCAACTAATATTGTTGCAAAAAAAGGAATTTTGCGTGGCTTTTTATTCTTGTTTATAACAGTCTTTGTATTAAGGTCTATAAGTTACTTCCTGCCCATACCCGTGAACTTACGCCAGCTGGAATTATTTGATCCTGCCATTTATGGATCGAATTTCATCCTGCGCTCTCTTGGTGACCTCTTCATCAATGCTTTATTATTTACCTGGATCATATTATTCCTTAGACATCACCTCCATGGGAGAAAACTAACTATTTCACCCGGGCCTCCAAAACAGAAATTTGCATTGTTAGCAGCTTTTAGCCTGCTGATCATCATTACTACTTTAACTGTGGGCCATATCATTCGCAGCCTTGTCGCTGATTCCCAAATCTCTTTTGATGTTGTAAATTTTTTCTCGCTGAATGTTTACAGTGTGATAGGATTTATCGTGCTCAGTTTTTTAATGGCCGGTTACTTTTTCCTGATGCAGATGTTTGTACACCTTGCATCGCAGGTGGTGAAAGGTGAACTGTATTTGTTGTATATCGCTATCGCCGTATTGGGATTATTACTCATAGGACTTCGTATTGGCACCACGTATGTAAGTTTTGACCTGATGTTGATTGTATGGCTGCTTGCTTTCATTTCACTTCTTCGTTATAGTTTTCTTTCATTAATTGGTCCCAGGATAATCTCTTCAAGATTTATTTTCTGGACATTCTTCTTTTCCCTTTCGATAACCATTGTTATTGTTACAAAAAATAAAGAAAAAGAACTTGAGAACAGGAAACACTTTGCAGAGAATCTCGCAATTAGAGCCGACCCTTCGAGCGACAGGCTTATGAATATTGTTCTTTCTGATTTCAGGAACAGTTTTTTATCTGAAAATTTCAACCGCCTCCGAAATGCTTCGCAGAATAAATTTTTGAAAGACAGCATAATCAATAAAGTCTTTTCTGGTTATCTCAATAAATATGATACCCGGATATACACTTTTGACCAGGATGGGAAATCATTGCATAATAGTGATGGAACTTCTTTCAATACATTAAACGCTATCGTGGAAACACAGGGCAAACCCACTGATTTCCCTGGTCTGTATTATTATGATGTTTCCTATGATAAATTCAATTACATCAGTAAAAAATTAATTACGGGGAAAGATAGCAGTCTCCTCGGTCACGTATTTGTTTTAGCTAATCCAAAGCGGTTTAAATCCGATGCATTATACCCTGAATTATTCTCAAAGAGCAACACCAATTCGATCGAGAACTCACCAATTTATGCTTTCGCTATTTACACCAAAAAGAAATTAACCATTAGTCATAATGATTATCCATTTCCAACGCAGCTGGGCGAAATCAAATTAACCAACAATGAATATGCCTCTAAAAGTGTTAATGGTTACGACGAAATGTGGTACAATGCAGGCGGAGATAAACTGGTAGTTATTGCAAAGCAGGAAAGCCTTTTCATTGAGTCAATGACTCTCTTTGCGTATATCTTCTGTTCCTTTCTTGTAATCACCGCGGTATTCTGGGCCCTCAATCTTTTAATAAGGGGTAGATTTAATCCTACGAAAGTTAAACAGTTGTGGCAGCTCAGTATTCGAAACCAGGTGCATGGTACGATCATTTTTATTAGTGTTCTATCATTTATAATTATCGGCGTTGCAACGATTTTATTCTTCATAAGCAGGTATCATAATAGTAACCGTGAGAAGTTAAGTCGAACGATTCATGTTATGGAAAACCAGGTACGCAATTCGCTTGAAGAATTTTCTATTTTTGACGATGAGGTGAAAGTGTATGACCTCGTTTCAAGAGATACTTTGCAGAAACTGGTTCATACCGTATCAGATATTCATGCTGTAGATATTAATCTGTATGACCTGGATGGTAATCTAAAAGTTTCTTCATTACCACTACCATACGAAAAGGGATTTGTGAGTACAAAGATGGACCCTATTGCATTTTATCATCTCAATTATTTAAAAGAAGTACAGTTCTTCCAGGTTCAAATGATCGGTAAACTAAGTTACCTGAGCAACTATGTTCCTGTAAGAGATGCCGAAGGCAGGGAATATGCTTACCTCAACATTCCCTATTTTGAATCCCAAAGTAAGCTGAAAGAAGAGATAGCCAGTTTCCTTGTCACCATTATCAATCTAAATGCATTTATCTTTCTTCTTGCAGGTATCGTTGCCTTATTTATTACCAACAGGATAACACAATCTTTCTCGCTTATTAGCAGCAAAATGAAGGAGATAAATCTCGGGCAAGTGAATGAAGAGATTTCGTGGAGCAGGAATGATGAGATCGGGGACCTGGTAAATGAATACAATAAAATGGTGAAGAAACTCGATGCAAGCGCCGAGATGCTTGCCAGGAGCGAGCGTGAGGGAGCATGGCGGGAAATGGCGCGGCAGGTGGCACATGAAATAAAAAATCCACTTACGCCCATGAAGCTCAACCTTCAGTATCTGCAAAAGGCCATTGATACGAATGCACCTGAGGTGAAACAGATATCCATAAACATGGCGAAGACACTTTTGCAACAGATAGAACATCTTTCAAAAATTGCCAGCGATTTTTCTCAATTCGCTAATATCGGGCAAAGCAACAATGAAGTCTTTAACCTGGTGACAGTACTGGAGAACGTGGTCTCTTTATTCTCAAGTGGTGAGAACATTAATATCACAAAAATATTTTCGGGGGAAGAAATTCTCATCCATGCTGACCGCACGCAGATAAACCGACTCTTTACCAACCTACTGCAAAATGCGATACAGGCGATTCCTGAAAACAGGCATCCCGAAATTATTATTAACGTGATCACAGAGGATGAGATGGCCGTTGTAAGTATTGAAGATAATGGAACAGGCATTCCTTCTATCATGCGCTCAAAAATTTTCACTCCAAATTTTACAACAAAGTCTTCGGGCACGGGTCTTGGACTGGCTATGTGCAAAAGCATTGTTGAACAAACGCATGGAAATATCTGGTTCGAAACCCGCGAGATGACAGGTACGATCTTTCATGTTGAGCTCCCGCTTGCAAACAAGTTAACGCCTGGAGGTGAAGATGCAATTTGAGATTTAATTAGAAAAGATTTTCCTCCCAAACCTGCATGCTTACAATTCCGTAGAATTCGAGCTATTTAAATAAGAAAGGCTATCCCGTTAGGAACTGCCTTTCTAAGTTAGAGGTAGACAAGATATTACAGGCCGTATTCGCTAATCATTTTTCACGCGCACTCCGCGTGAAAAAATGTATTCGATAGAACTGTCCTGACCTTTTTAAATTTCTCCTTCATACAACCCTTCCTCTCTTTATTTCATCATGACACAGGATAAAAAGTCGTCTGTGTTCTTTCTTATATTATTTAGACAAAGTAATCTTTAAATCAGGATGAATATAAATAAGGGAAATAAAGATGTAAAGAGAAGGAAGACAGGTAATAACCTGGTAATCTGGATCCTTTTCATCGTGATATTTATCATCTTCGTGATATTAATCAGCGTGCTGAATCTCGGGGAGATGGTAAATTTTTAGCCTCTTTGCAAGGATCAGTATTTCTTATTCTTCTCCAAAAATTTTTCGAATTCTTCCAGGTTAAAGCTGCTGAGGTTGCTTTCTTTTGTTAGCAAGCCTTTTTGCGCCATTAATACTCCATACCGGTTGTTATCCATTTCGCCAATCGCATGTGCATCAGGATTAACAGAGATCAATACATTTTTTTCAAGTGCATATTGTATAAAATGATAATCCATGTCGAGACGAACGGGGTTTGCATTCAATTCAATTACAACTTTGTTGGCAGCGCATGCATCGATTATTTTTTTATGATCAACCGGGTAACCTTTACGTCGTAACAATTGTCGCCCGGTCATATGCCCAAGGATCGTGGTGAATGGATTCTCAATGGCTTTAATCAGGCGTTTCATCGCTTTTTCTTCAGTCATGGTTAAATTTGAATGAACAGAAGCGATTACCAGCTCAAATGTTTTCAGTATCTCATCATCATAATCAAGAGATCCATCGCTGAGGATATCGCTCTCAATACTTTTAAAGATCCTGAAATTCGCATATTGTTTGTTTAGCTGGTCAATCTCTTTATGCTGAGCAACTATTCGCTCCGCTGAGAGCCCATTTGCATAAAATGCAGATTTGCTGTGATCGCTGAGCACCAGGTATTCCAAATTCCGGGCGATAGCACCTTTTACCATAGATTCTACACTTTCTGCCCCATCACTCCAGGTAGAATGGGTATGAATCATGCCCCTGATATCTCCAGGTTCAATAAGTTTTGGGATCTTTTGCTGTTTTGCAAGTTCAATTACAAAGGGTTCTTCTCTCAGGAAAGGTTGGATGTATTGCAGACCTAATTTCGCAAGTGTTTTTTCTTCATCACCCGCGAATCCGGCTTTGGGGAATTTTTCTGAAAATATTTTTGCAAATTCCGGTGTTGACGATGTAATAAATAATGTTTTGATTAGCTCATCCTTACTGCTTGAATATAACCTAATTCTTATTCCTGCCTGGGATTGGTAGAGTACATTGGTCTCTTTATTTTCAAGCAAATTAAATCCAGGTAATGTTTCAAAAACTCCAAGTATTTTTTTGATATCTGCAGCCACTACAAATTCAAGTTCATGAATAGTTTCTTCATGTCTTCGAAATGCGCCTGTGATTGCAAGGTCTTCTGTTTGGAAAAGATCCCGTAAAAGTTTTTCTGTTTCTTTTGCTATTTCTTCCAATTGCGCATAGAGAAAAATGCCTTGTTGATTTTGATAAAACTTAATTGATTCTATAATTCCTGCCTCGGTATTTTTTGTAAAGCCTTTGAATTTACATAGCTCTTCATTTTCGCATGATTCCAACAATTTATCTAAAGAATCTACCCCAATTTCTTTCCAAATAATATTTATTTTTTTTGGTCCCAGGCCCTTAATACTTAACATTTCTCTTACACCTTGAGGTGTTTTTTCAAGATATCCCTCCAGTGTTTTCAAATTTCCTGTTTCTAAAATCTCGATAATTTTCTTGCCGGTTGCTTCACCAATTCCTTTTAATGCATAAATTTCTTCTGCTTTTAATTCGTTTAATTGCTCTGCTAATTTTTCGATATTGAATGCTGCAATACTGTATGATTTTGATTTAAAACTATTCTCGCCATGGATGTCGATTAGCTTCGCAAGCAAAGAAAAATGTTCTGCTATTTCGTAATTATTCATACATCAAAAATAGCTTTCATTAGGTCAACAAAAAAGAAAATAATCTTTAGAGAAATGTCTGGAAATGATTGATTGGGGAAAGTAGGTTACCAGTTAGTTATTCGCGCTGGTAAAGGATTACGGGATAAGTGCATAAAATAAAAAAGTCCCGGTAAACCGGGACTCCGAACATTATGTGTTCTAATAAAAGGTTCTGATTAGATCTTACCTTTAGAAGCTTATTTTTTAGCTCCTTTAGAAGATTTTTTTGCCGCAGCTTTTTTAGGTGCAGCTTTTTTTGCCGCAGCTTTTTTAGGTGCAGCTTTTTTAGCCGCAGCTTTCTTCGGTGCAGCTTTTTTAGGTGCAGCTTTTGCAGCTCCTTTAGAACTTTTTGGAGCAGCTTTTTTTGCAGCTTTTTTTGCAGTTGCCATGTTTTTAGAATTTAATTGTTAGTAAATAAGTACTAAAAGTAAAAACATTTTTTAAACTGCCAAAAATTATTTATGGAAATCAAGCAGTTAGCTCAATCGCGTTAACTGAAATAAACGTCTTGTCACCTCTTCCTTTTTTGAATTCTACAATGCCATCTGTTGATGCAAAGAGGGTCCAATCTTTACCAACCGCTACATTTTTTCCAGGATGATAAACAGTTCCTCTCTGGCGAACTATGATGTTACCGGCAATGGCTGGCTGACCACCAAAAATTTTTACGCCAAGTCTTTTGCTTTGTGAATCCCGTCCGTTCTTTACCGAACCTTCACCTTTTTTGTGAGCCATAATAATTTATTTTATGGATTTGAATTATTTATTTGAAACGAAAAGGTCTATGCGATATCAGTGACACGGATCTGGGTATATTGTGTACGATGACCATGTTTTTTTCTGAAGCCTTTTCTTCTCTTCATTTTAAACGCGATCACTTTCTCGCCCTTAACCAGGTCAGTTACGATCTCTGCTTTTACTGTTGCTTTCACAGCCGATCCAAGAGATACATCTCCATCGTTGTTAAATAACAATACATCAGAAAATTCTACCGAATCTCCGGTTTTACCGGACAGGTGAGGTACAAATAAACTTTGTCCTGCTTTTACTTTAAATTGTTGACCTGATATTTTAACTACTGCAAACATAACTTGCCAAATTTTAGGAGTGCAAAGTTAAGGGTTTAGAGTTGATATAAGGCAGCATCTTCCAATTATTTCTACCAGACTAAGAACTAATATATAAATTGCCAGTTATACCTGGGAGTTTCGATTAATCATCGCAATTGCCTGGTTACGAATGGTATTATAAAAAATCTCTATTGAAAAGCTTAATTATCATAGGAAAGGCATTACTATCAATCTATGTATTTTTGATTTTCCTACTCTTTATGTTTCTATTTTTCCCGGCGATCGTCATTGCATCGTTGTTTGGAAAAGTTTCGGGGGGAAATGTTATTTACACGATCTGTCGCCTCTGGGCAGATATTTTGTGTTTTCTCACTGGGATCAGGCATATTAATATTTATGAATCACCACACGACATTAGCCGGTCGTATATATTTTTAAGCAACCACATTTCATATATGGATATTCCTATGATCATGAAATCAGTCAGGAAACAACATGTTCGTGTATTGGGAAAAGCCGAGATGGGAAAGATCCCGGTATTTGGTTATATCTATAAAAGTGCGGTGGTGATGGTCGACCGGGAGAGTGCATCGAACCGTTTCAGAAGCATTAAAGTCCTGAAATCGGTTATAAAAAAAGGCATCTCCGTTTTTATTTGCCCTGAAGGAACATTCAATATGGGCCCCGAACCTTTAAAAAGTTTTTACGATGGTGCCTTCCGGATCGCAATAGAAACACAAACGCCAATAAAACCATTACTCTTTCTTGATACCTATGACAGGTTATCTTACAAAAGCATTTTCTCATTCACTCCGGGAAAGTCACGAACGGTATTTCTTGAAGAAGTGGATGTAAGTGGGTATGCAATCAGCGAAGTTCCATTATTGAAAACAAAAGTTTATCGCATTATGAAGGAAGCATTGATAAGGTATAAGGCGAGTTGGATTGGGAAAGAGCATTATCAAGATTAACAGTTTATCATATTGGTTCTTCTGCGTGGTGCTCCCTGTAAACTCTGTGGTTCTTCGTGATTTTTTTTTTGTTGCAAGGACTGCCACGGAGTTTGCACAGAAGGAGAATACATAGATTATATTTGTACGAATGAACACCAGCGAATCAGGAATTCCATCCTCATTATTTCCAGTTGAAACCAGTAGTTCTTTAGGTTATGCATGGGCAGAAGTGATACTTCCTCTTGCACTTCCTAAAACTTACACATATAAAATTCCCAAAGAATTTCTCGAAAAAATAAAGACCGGCTGTAGGGTAGAAGTTGTTTTTGGTAAAAACAAAAAGTATGCAGGAATAGTAAAATCTATTTTCCGTGAGCATCCGCCCTTTGAAGCAAAACCCATCATCAACGTGATTGATGATGAGCCTGTCATTTACCAACAACAATTAATGCTCTGGCATTGGATTAGTGAGTATTACATGTGCAGTGAAGGAGAGGTGATGGCAGCTGCATTACCTGCTCACCTCAAATTGAGCAGCGAAGCTGTGTTGATATTTAATGATGAATATGGGGAGGATTTTTCTGACCTTGATGGCGATGAGTATCTTGTTGCAGAAGCATTGCTGATTAAAAAAGAAATTCCTCTTTTAGAAGTTCAGAAGATATTGGACCAGCAACATATTTACCCACTGATCAAAAAGCTGATCGAAAAGAAAATTTGTTATGTATGGGAAGCATTCAACGAGAAATACAAAACCCAGAAACAAACCTTCATCACCCTTAATAACAATTTTTCGGACGAAGACAAACTGGCAAAATTGCTCAATGAATGGAGCAAGGCACCAAAGCAACTCGAGTTACTTCTGAGCTATCTCCATTTATTAAAAACGCAGGGAGAGGTTGTACAAAATGAATTATTAAAAAAATCAGGTGCAAGCCTTGCTCAATTAAAAGGCCTGATGGATAAAAATATCCTTGTTGCTGAAAAGCGAAGTGTTGACAGGATAAAAGCTTTACCTAAAATAATTGAAGTAGATTTTGACCTGAGTGCTGTGCAACAGGAAGCCCTGGAGCAAGTACGGATTGCGTTTTCTTCCAGGCAAGTAGCATTGCTGCATGGCATCACCAGTAGTGGCAAAACATTGGTATATATCCGCCTGATAGAGCAGTTCCTTGAATTAAATAAACAGGTTTTATACCTGGTTCCTGAGATTACACTCACTGCTCAACTTATCAGGAGACTGCAAAAATATTTCGGTGGAAACATCGGCATCTATCATTCTAAATTCAGTAATAATGAACGCGTGGAATTATGGAACAAGATCCGGTCGGGTGAACTGAAGGTTATACTCGGTGCGAGAAGCGCTTTGTTTCTTCCATTCAAAGATCTTGGTCTTGTGATTGTAGATGAAGAACATGATCCTTCTTTCAAACAACAGGATCCTGCACCAAGATACAATGCGCGGGATGCCGCGATTTATTATGCTTCCCTGTTTGATGCCAGGATATTGCTTGGAACTGCTACACCTTCATTGGAAAGTTATTACAATGTTCAGCGTGGAAAATATGCACTGGTGGAAATGAATGAACGATTTGGGGGAATAAAATTGCCTGCGATTGAAGTTATTGATACGCGTTTGGTGGCTGCATCAAAAAAAGGAAAGGTGATGATATCACCTCAATTGAAAGCTGCAATTGAAGAAGCTGTATCAAGTGAGAGACAGGTTATTCTTTTTCAAAACAGGCGTGGGTATACGCCCTACCTGATATGCGGAACCTGTGGATTTTTACCCCAATGTAAAAACTGCGATGTTACGCTTACATTACATAAATATTCTAACAAATTACATTGCCATTATTGCGGCTCTACCTATCCACGATTAACTACTTGCCCTGCTTGCGGCACAGTTAACTGGATGGAAAAAAATTTTGGAACAGAGAAGATCGAAGAAGAACTTGAAAATGAATTTCCCAAATACCGGATCGCCCGAATGGATATGGATTCAGTAAAAGGCAAGACGGCACACGATCAACTGATCAAATTATTTGAACAACACCGCATAGATATACTTGCGGGCACGCAAATGGTAGTTAAGGGTCTCGATTTTGAAAAAGTTTCCTTGGTTGGAATTTTAGATGCCGATGGTTTACTGAGCTTTGCTGACTTTAGGGTCAATGAACGGGCATTCCAGCTTATGGAACAGGTGAGTGGAAGAGCAGGTCGAAAAGATAAGCAAGGCAAAGTATTGATACAGGCTTCAAGGATCACACACCCGGTGCTGTTATTTGTTAAGGAACATGATTACCGCCAGTTTTTCAATTTTGAAATTGAAAACAGGAAGCGGTTCTTTTATCCTCCTTTCAGCAAGATCATCAAGGTAACGTTGAAGCATAAACTAAAGGAAGTAGTCGATGAGGCAGCTTCCAGGTTGGCGAAGGCATTTAATCGTGATTTGAAAGATTTCGTGGTTGGTCCGGCCGCACCGGTAGTAGGCAGAATTAGGAATATGTTCCTTATGGAATTGTTGGTGAAATTACCAAGAGATGCATCGAAACTCTGTCAGTATAAAAAAGTAATCAGTAATTATTTTGATTTGTTACATGCTGAAAAGCAATTCAGGAATGTGGTGATAATTTCTGATGTTGACCCGTTGTAGAGCTATGAGTTATGAGTTGAGATATGAAAAAGGTATCTGCAATTCATAATTCATGAACCATAATTCTTAACTCATGTTGATGCAGGAAAACTTTTCGCTTAAGAAATACAATACATTTGGAATTGATGTTCTTGCAAAAGAATTTGCTTTATTTTCTGATGTAGCGGAGCTTTCAAATTTAATTGAGGGCGAAAGGAATCTACTTATTCTTGGGGGAGGAAGCAATTTACTTTTTACAAAAAATTTTGATGGGCGTGTATTGAAAAATGACATTCCGGGAATAAAGCAGGTACGGGAAGATAAAGATTTCATATACCTGCGTGTGGGTGCCGGGGTAGAGTGGCATTCATTTGTGATGCATTGCGTAAATGAGCAGCTATCCGGCGTTGAAAATCTTGCATTGATTCCGGGCAATGTAGGTGCATCACCCATGCAGAATATTGGTGCTTACGGTGTGGAGATAAAAGAAACATTTGAAGAACTTGAAGCCTTTCATTTACAGGATAAATCTATAATGGTTTTTAAATCGGGGGATTGTGAATTTGGTTACAGGGAAAGTGTTTTCAAAAAAAAGTACAAGGGCGAATTCGCGATCCTTTCGGTGACATTTAGGTTAAACAAAACACCGAAGTATAATATATCGTATGGAGCGATATCGGAAGAACTGGAAAAGATGAATGGGAGAGAGTTGAACATCGCTTCTATAGCACAGGCAGTAATAAATATTCGCAGCAGTAAATTACCTGATCCCAAACAGATCGGGAATGCAGGAAGTTTTTTCAAAAATCCTGAAATTCCAAAAGAGCAATTTGATGACCTCAAATTTGCATTTCCCAACATTGTAGGCTATACGCTTCCAAAAGGCAATATAAAAATTGCAGCCGGGTGGATGATAGAGCAATGTGGATGGAAGGGTTTTCGGGCAGGAGACGCTGGTTGTCATAAGGACCAGGCGCTGGTTCTTGTGAATTATGGTAATGCTACAGGGAAAGAAATTTTTGAACTTAGTGAGCGGATATTGAATAGCGTTAGTAAAAGATTTAATGTGCTGCTGGAACGCGAAGTAAATATTTATTAGAATTCCATGGTGCAGCGTTTTCTTACTTATATTTGCCTCAACTAAAACTACTTATATGAAAAAAATCTGTTTGATCCTTATTACTTCTTTAACCATCATGAGTTCTTTACATGCGCAAAAGGCTGCAAGTGCGATTTTTTTTGAACTAGGTGGACCCGGACTTGCCTCTTTAAACTATGATATGCGATTCCAGAAAAAAGAGGATGGCCTTGGCTTTCGTGTAGGCTTTGGTGGATTCAGTATTGATGGTGTGAGTGTTGTAACTGTTCCGGTTGGCCTAACTTATCTCCTGGGAAAAGACGAAAAGAACTATTTTGAAATAGGAGGTGGTGTTACATATGTGAACGCAAAAGAGACTGTTACTAATGACAATGAAACTTTCGGTGGAACTTTTGGTCATCTTAATTTTGGTTACAGGATGGCTCCAAAAAATGGCGGATTTTTTTTCCGTGCGGCTATTAATCCCATATTTGGACAAGGTGGTTTCGTACCTTTTTATGGAGGTATTGCCTTTGGGTATAAATTTTAATAAGTGATAATACTCATGCAAAAAAAAACCGGCTAAAATGTAGCCGGTTTTTTACATTATTCAAGCTTTGGGACCAGGTTGTATCCCCATTGTCGAAACGTTTTTATTATTTGCTCATCATTTATTTTATGCGAAATCATCGCTCTCCAGATCTTCTTCACTAAACGTTTGGGCTCCTAAATTTATCATACTTCCCATCAGGTCTTTAAAAACAATTTTGCCTTCTATAATCTTTTTGCTGATCAACGAATATGAGGATAGCCCATGCAAAACAAATTCCATCAATAAAGCATTTTCTTTAGCATTAGCCAACGGATAAAATTTCTTAACGAGGTCGTGCAACCCATCAACTTTATACAAGAGCTGCATTTTGTCCACGTCTTTAGTCTCTAGTAAAAGATCAAGGTGATTGCCTGCATCAAACCATTTTGTAACCCCACGATAAGGATTTTCGTTTTGACCCCCCGGCTCGCGGGTCTTTTTTTTCTTATAAGTTTCGGGGTTTGGAAAGTAGGCGGCAAATTGGGTGCGAATAGCCTTCTCCATAAGATTGTATGCCACCTGGTAAGGGCCTTCCTGTTCTCCTTCATATACTAATTCGATCTTTCCTGTAATCGATGGTATAATTCCAACAAGATCGCTTATCCAAACCTGTGTTTCTTTTTCCCTGTTTATAATCGAGCGCCGCTCTGCTGCACTCATTGCATTTTCATAAGCCGCAATTGTAAGCCTGGCAGATACTCCACTTTTCTTATCTACAAATTCACTCGCACGTGCTTCAAACGACACCTGCTCTATCAACCTTTTTACAAGATCGCTGGCTCTAATAATTTCATGTTGTTCTGCTGGAATGTCTGCTTCCTGTTCTGTTATTGCCAGCGCTGTTTCAATAGTAGAAGGGTAATGAGTTAGGATCTGGCTTTCAATCCGGTCTTTCAAGGGTGTTACTATAGCTCCCCGGTTCGTATAGTCTTCAGGGTTAGCTGTGAATACAAACAGGATGTCCAATGGTAGCCTGAGCTTAAAGCCCCTTATCTGCAGGTCGCCTTCTTCGAGTATGTTAAACAGTGATACCTGGATTCTTGCCTGCAAGTCGGGTAATTCATTTATAACAAAAATACCCCGGTTGCTCCTTGGAATAATACCATAATGAATTACGCGTTCATCTGAGTAGCTAAGTTTTAAGTTGGCTGCTTTTATCGGGTCTATATCGCCAATAAGATCTGCAACACTTACGTCGGGTGTAGCTAGTTTTTCTCCATATCGTGTATCCCTGTGAATCCATTCAATAGGCGTGTCTTCTCCATTTTCATTGATGAGGTCGATCGCGTATTTTGATAAGGGAGAAAATGGATCATCATTCACTTCACTCCCAGCCACTACCGGAATATATTCATCAAGAAGATTTATCATCTGCCTGGCCATCCTGGTTTTTGCCTGGCCCCTTAGTCCAAGAAATAAAATATTGTGTCTTGAGAGAAGTGCACGTTCTGTATCCGGTATTACAGAATCCTCATAGCCAAGTATGCCTGGGAATGTAAGTTCTTTAGCCCGGATTTTTTTAACCAGGTTATCACGAATTTCGTCTTTGATTCCCCTTGCTTTATATCCTGAAGAGCGTAATGCACCAAGAGTAGTTATTTTTTTTATGTTCATATTTTTTTCTGAAAAATTAAATTGTGAAATTAACAGCCTCAAAACTTGCCCGATCAATAAAGTGTTTTTCTTTTCCCACTTTCAAAATCTTTAAATATAAATGCTCCAAGGCGGTCGAGTGAAGCAAAAAAAGCTTTCCCATTATTTGTTTCGGTAAACTCTGTTACAAAGCGTTGAAGGTATGGATCGCTGGCGATCATAAAAGTTGTTATGGGAATTTTTATTTTCTTGCATTGCGCGGCAAGGTTGAGGCAACGATTCAAAATTTTACGGTCTACACCCCAACTATTTTTATAATACCTCTTCCCGATTTTGAGACAGGTAGGCTTTCCATCAGTGATCATGAAGATCTGTTTGTTCGGGTTTTTTCTTTTCCTCAATGTATCCATGGCGAGCTCGAGGCCGGCTACTGTATTCGTATGATAAGGCCCTACCTGGAGATATGGAAGATCTTTAATTTCCACAGGCCAGGCATCATTGCCGAATACCACGATATCCAGTGTGTCTTTTGGATACTTAGTTGTAATAAGTTCACTCAGCGCCATGGCCACTTTCTTTGCCGGCGTGATCCTGTCTTCTCCATAAAGGATCATGCTGTGCGAAATATCAATCATTAATACAGTTGAAGTTTGCGCTTTGAAATCAGTTTCCCTAATCTCCAGGTCATCTTCATACATTTTAAAACTGTCGATGCCGTGATTGATTTGGGCATTACGGATAGACGAAGTGAAATCGATCTGTTCAAGAGTATCACCAAACTGGAAGGGCCTTGATTCCGGATTTATCTCATCTCCACCACCAGGTTTAAAAGTATTATGGTTGCCTTGTTTTGTTTTTTTTAGTTTACCAAAAATTTCTTCCAGGCTACGTTTCCGTATCCCTTGTTCAGTTTTAGGCGTTATACTAATTTCGCCGGTTTGTTTGTTATCATCAATGTATCCTTTCTCTCTAAGTTCGTCTACGAAATCACCAATTCCGTATTCATCATTTGTTAGTGCATATTCTTTATCGAGTTCCGTAAGCCATTGCAAAGCTTCATTCACATCACCATTGGTATAGGTTAGTAATTGAATGAATGCATCGAGAAGTTTCTCGAAATGCGATTTTGCATTTTCTCCCGGATCGTATTTTGAAAAATGATGAAATGCCATAACGAATTTCTACTTGTAAGTTATTGAATATGTCTTAAGTAAAATTAAAGAACATTAACACCCTGGGATAGGTTCGAATGTTAAAAAAAATCCCGCCCTGGTATGACCAGAACGGGACGATTGAAAATATTGTTACTCTACCTCTGGGTATCCGGTCTGGGTGGAGGGTTGTTGTTGATAGCCGGTCCAGTTTCGGGATTAAGTACCGGTGTTTGTGGATTTTTAAAATACATTTCCATCTGCTCAATCTGCTGTATCAATGCCTTTGCTGCATCATTATCGTTGCTGATAGCCATTTGTTGATTTTCGCTCAAGCTGTTAAAATAGGCAACCTGTTGGTTCAAATCTTTTCTAATACTTGCAGAAACTTTTCTTGCGAGCACGGAATCGCCGGCTTTCCAGGCAGCAAGCAGAAATTGCCCTGCTATCTGGTTGTGATTCTGACCACGGGAAACCATGCCGTATGGGAAATTCTCTTGCAACATCATTTTATCTGCACGTGCAAGAAGTTTTTTAGCATCTTCTTTTCGATTATTATCAGCAAGACTAATCCCTGCCATGGCATAACTCATCCTGATCGTATTGAGATGACGGCGATTTTCTTCATCAAAATACACCCCTTTCTTATCAGCACTACCGAAGACAAATTTATTCATGAGCTTATCTACTACCCAATTTCCATTCAGCTCACCGTTTTTTACGGGTACAAGTCTGTAAGTGAGTCCATCTGATCTAAGGTATTGTGCAAATCCAAGTTCATCATATGGCGATGTAAAATAAATTGGTCGTTTCCAATTATTTGCCGCAATTATATTCAGAATTGCAGTTTCATTTTTACCCAAAACATTTCTTGGCAAATCAAAAACGATCTCGTTTAATACACTGTCTCCGGCATTTACTGTTCCATTTTGTCTTACCAAAGCCTGGTCAACTCCAATTTTTACTTTCTTTGTAGGGTAAATGTTTGCAAATTCAGTTTCATTTATCTGCACCATCTTTCCCTGGTCATCACTACCGGCATAATCCTTCATCATCGAATAAAGATCCATAGGTTGATTTGGATCGATGGAAAGTCCTGGTAGCTGGGGGTAATAGTAGATACCATCACGCTTACTTCCCTGGATCTGGTCTGCTGTCCAAATGACATCTATTGGATCAGATTTATTTACTTTATAACGAAGCTGGTTGATGTACCAGTCAGTTCCCAAAAGGCTTGAATTGATGACCCTAACATCCTGGCGAATACCTTCAGATTCCTGCGCATACCAAAGCGGGTAAGTATCATTGTCACCAAAAGAGATCACTATTGCATTTGGAGCACAACTCTCCAGGTAATCTATCGCGAGGTCACGCGCCAAAACTTTCCTACTCCGGTCGTGATCGTCCCATTCCTGACTTGCCATGAGTACGGGTACAGCGAGAAGGCAAAGCCCGGCAGCTGCATAGTTTGAAAGTCGTTCATTCTTCATGAACTTATTAAATAGGTCTTTTACAAACAATACCCCAAGACCAATCCAGATCGCAAATGCATAAAATGAACCTACGTATGCGTAATCCCGCTCACGTGGTTGCATACCCGCCTGGTTAAGATAAACTACAATTGCAAAACCGGTAAAGAAAAACAACAAACCCGTAATAAGAAGGTCACGCTTATTTTTCTGGTACATGTATATTATGCCAAGTATGCCTAAAATAAATGGCAGGAAAAACAATGAGTTATTGGCCTTATTGTGTTTGATACTGTCGGGCAACATTTTTTGATCTCCCAACATAATCTTATCAATAAATCCTACTCCGCTCTTCCAGTTTCCATCACGCCGGTTCCCGATATCGATGCCCTGGATATCATTTTGCTTACCGGCAAAATTCCACATGAAATAACGCAGGTACATCCAGTAGTTTTGATACTGGATATAAAAATTGATGTTGTCTGATGAGGTTGGAGAACTCAGGTATTTTCCTGTCTTAGGATCTTTTTCTATTTCCGCAAAGTTTGCATAGTAATCAGCATGTCGCTGATCATTACTTGCATCCCACATTCGCGGAAAAAAATGTTTATCAGCGGCAGCATACTTAAACTCGTATTTGCGACCATTTTTTTCATATTTATCCTTTCCCTTTACGTAGGTGTCAAGAGGCACTTGTTCTTCGGCTTCGGCAGTAAAATCCTGTCCATATAATATCGGCCAGTCGCCATATTGTTCACGGCTGAGATAACCGACAAGGTTTACGGGATTGTCGACGTTGAACATGTCGATTGAAGGATTGGCATTCGACCTTATGAGTGTAGTTAAATAGGTTGAATATCCCATTAACATAAATGCCAGGCACCACAAGGAAAGTTTGAGATACCTGATAGTGTTTATTTTAATTAAGTAAGCACCGAGAAGACCCAAACCAATAATTAATAATTTTATAAATAATCGGCCAAACAAACCAGTTTCGTTTGATTTAAATAATTCAGGTAAAATGAGGAACCCGAGTAAAGCAAATGTCCATAAGACCAGGTGTGTTCTCGTTACTTTGTCTTCTTTAAACCTCATTCCGATAATGAGGATTGCTCCAAGCGTAATAAAATAAAAAGAGAAACCGGAGAAGAAGGGTAGACCAAAATCATTTTTGAAAATGATATCAAAAGTTCCGGCGTTACTAATTGTCCATACGATCACTACTTTCTGGATAAACCCGGTGATCAAACAGCCAATCACGAAAGCCCAGAAGGTTCCCCATTTGGTAACATTATATCTTTTGAAATAATACACCATTACAATAGCAGGAAGGGTTAACAAGTTCAACAAGTGAACTCCTATAGAAAGCCCCATCAGGTAGAAGATGAGGACCAACCAACGGTCAGCCCTTGTGAATCTGCCTTTAATGCCATCTCTTTGTTCTCGTGTAACTTCGTGTTCCCATTTACACATAGCCCAAAAAACAACTGCGGTAAAAAACGAAGAAAGTGCATACACTTCACCTTCAACTGCACTGTACCAGAATGAATCTGAAAAAGTATAGGCAAGACCACCAACTACGCCGGCAGCCATAATACTGAACATCTGTGTTCCATTGATCACGTCTGCGCTTCCGGCTACGAGCTTGCGGGCAAAGTGGGTGATTGTCCAGAAAAGGAAAAGGATGGTAAATCCACTAGCAAGCGCGCTCATCAGGTTTACACCGGTGGAAGGATTTTCAAATGGGAGGGTAAATAATCTTCCCATCAAAACGAATAGAGGCGCCCCCGGTGGATGTGGTATTTGTAATTTAAAACAACTGGAAACAAATTCACCGCAATCCCAGAAGCTTCCACTTGCTTCCATGGTCATGATATAAACTGAGCAGGCAATCAGGCACACGATCCATCCGGTGATGTTATTAATTCTTTTAAAATTCATATAGGGCTTTTTGAAAAGTGCAGCAAATATAAGGAAATCGGGTGCTCCGAATTCAAGAGAGTGTTAAGAGGATGAGTGATTAAATATGAAATATGAATTATGAAATTCCGGATTCATGTAATTGTCGCTGATTCAAATTTCATAATTCATAATTCATATTTCATATTTTCGCCAACTTATTTTTAATTGATGAAAAATGCGCTTATCAAGTTACATATAGCTGTATTCCTGGCTGGATTCACTGCTATAATTGGAAAGCTCATAGCATTGAATGAGGGACTGCTCGTATGGTACCGTTTGCTGATTACGGTGGTGACACTTGCCCTGGTGCTTTATTTTCGGAAAGAGCTGGAGCGTCTTTCCCTGGCATCGGCGTTTAAAATCTTTGGGGTGGGTGTGATTGTAGCTCTTCATTGGGTTAGTTTCTATGGAAGTGTGAAATATTCTACGGTAGCGGTGTCGCTTACCTGCTTTTCGGCTATTGGATTTTTTACGGCCTTTTTTGAGCCCCTGATTCTAAAACGAAAGATAGACCTGGTAGAAGTGGCACTTGGGCTTTTGGCTATAGCAGGCATTTACCTGATATTTGATTTCCATCCTCAATACGAAAAAGGCATCCTCTTCGGCATCATCTCAGCTATGCTGGCAAGCATTTTCCCTGTTCTTAATAAATTATTGCTTAAAAACTATACGCCCCGAACAATAACCCTTTATGAAATGACAGGCGGGTTAATAGCGCTCACATTTTATATTCCTGTATATCTTTATTTTTTTCCTGCAACATATTATTTGCCCACCGGAGCAGACTTTTTGTGGCTGTTGGTTCTTGCATGGCTTTGCACCATAATAAGTTTCGATCTCCAATTACAGGCATTGAAAAAGATTTCTCCATTCACCAGTAGCCTTACATATAATCTTGAACCTGTATATGGGATCATCCTTGGATTTATAATCTTTCATGAAAACAAATACCTGGGTATAGGCTTCTATCTTGGTCTTGGGTGTATTTTACTTGCGGTAGCATTGCAGATGCTGAGGTTGCGCCACAGTCATAAGAATTATCCATTAGGATAGGGCATATAAGGTTGAGCAACACTTTTATGGGGCTGATACCCATTAAGTGGCTCAAAGTTATAATCCCTGCTAAAAAAAACTGTAGTTGTTTGAGCATGTGAGCTAAGAGGAGCAAATCCGGTGAAATCAGCTTGAATGAGCCCGGCATTTCTTAGTATTTCTGCTGATTTGAGACACCTGTCTGAATTATCAAGAATAATAATTCCTCCCGGCTTTAAGTGCAGTAATGATTTTTCGCAACAAGCAGTTCGCGTATGGATATAGCCATCAATAACGATGATATCAAATTGCTGATATGCAGTTATTTTGCCGGAATAATCCTCTTTATCCAGGGAAGCTGGGATCAATGTACAATTGGCAGCAACCTGGGCTGTAATTTTTTCAATCCACTCTAAATCACATTCAACTGAAAAGACTCTTTTGGCACGAAGACTCCAAAACAAAGTAGAAAAACCGCAGCCGTATTCGAAAACCTCTTTATCAGAAATATTTAATTGGGATAAAAAATCTATGGCTGGATAACTGAACCAGGGTATTGGATTTCCATTCTTATCAATGCATTTTCCTGTCTCCAATGCTTTTGACCATCCGTAATCCTTCAATATATGTCTTATCAATTCACCTTTCAAAGTGCGTTTATACTTAAGGGTTCTCAAAGGCTTGGGGATAAGCGAGCTCACTAATTTTCGAAATTTCATATTTTTTTTAAATTCAATATATTATTGTATGAGATAAATTAAATTAAAAAGGGTGACCATATAGCCACCTTTTTTAA
>JBKJPO010000423.1:0-7757 GCA_046595095.1 Chitinophagaceae bacterium | reverse complement strand
AGTTTTTCGCGAACCGATTGTAATGAACAATGTCCCGAGGCTAGTCACAAACTGGACAGCACCGATCATAGTTGGGCGGCATGCTTTTGGCGACCAATATCGTGCTACCGACACAGTTATAAAAGGAAAAGGAAAACTCACTATGACTTTCACGCCAGAAGGTGGCGGCGAGGCGCAGGTATTTGAGGTATATAATTTTAAGGGAGATGGCGTGGCGATGAGCATGTACAATACAGACGAAAGTATTATGGGTTTTGCCAGGAGTTGTTTCAACATGGCATTAAGCAAAAAATGGCCGCTCTATCTTTCTACCAAAAATACGATCTTAAAAAAATATGATGGCCGTTTCAAAGATATCTTCCAGGATATTTTTGAAAAAGAATTCAAAGCAGATTTTGATGCCGCAGGAATCGTGTACGAGCATAGGTTGATCGACGATATGGTAGCAAGTGCATTGAAGTGGCATGGTAATTTTGTTTGGGCTTGTAAAAATTATGACGGCGATGTTCAAAGTGATACTGTGGCGCAAGGTTTTGGCTCTTTAGGATTAATGACTTCTGTTCTCATCACTCCGGATGGAAAAACGATGGAAGCAGAAGCTGCACATGGCACTGTTACTCGTCATTATCGGGAGCACCAGGCCGGTAAACCAACTTCCACCAATCCTATAGCCTCCATATTTGCCTGGACAAGGGGATTAGCCTTCAGGGGCAAACTTGATAATAACCAGGCCCTGGTTAATTTCAGTAACAATCTTGAACAGGTATGCATAGAAACAGTTGAAAGCGGAAAGATGACTAAGGATTTGGCTGTTTGCATACATGGCAATAAAGTAAAACATGGCGATCATTTTTTATATACCGAAGAATTCCTTGATGCAATTGATGAGAACTTAAAGAAAAAAATGGCATAAAGAAAGCCGCTTCCAATCCAGGATTAAATTGGATTTGCCAGGGTCAAATGCCTTAAGGATTAGAGAATGCAAATGGTTATGAACTGAGCATTTAGCGTTGACTTTTAGAGTCCCCGGCTTAACTGGCATTACCTAAATATTAAAGTCATCATGGGTAAGTAAAAATTAAAACGACCATCATTTATATACACATAAATAAATTTTATATATTTGGGAAACACCATTATTTTTAATGAAGCTAATACAACTTTTTAGGTAAAAAATTACTGAACCCTTTAGAATGAATACCTCAATTATAACTAAAGAAAATAACCATGCTCAAAGTTTTAGTTGTAGATGATGACCTGGATATTTTAGCTGTGATGCAGCTATTACTAAAAATGAAAGGCTTCGAAGTAGAAGTCACCACGAAAGGTGAAGAGACATTCGAGAAAGTTGATGTATTCAAACCAAACCTGATATTATTGGATGTTCTGCTATCAGGTTCAGATGGCAGGATAATTTGCAAGCAATTAAAATCACAGGAGGATACAAGTCATATTCCTATAATTATGTTTTCCGCGCATCCAAGCGCTGTAGAAACAATCAGGGATTATGGAGCTGATGATTTTATTGCAAAACCTTTTGATGTAAATGAATTGATTAACAAAGTAAATAACCAGCTTGCAGTAAAAAACTAACTTACTTTAAAATAAAATGGCCAACTTTTTAGCTGGCCATTTTATTTTTCTCCTAAAATATTATTCTTTTTTTCCACCACGCAGCAAGGCTACGAGCAACAACAGGAACACAGCACCACCAACAATCCACACCCATGGACGTGCATACCATTCACCATCGCCTTTATCTACGGCTATGTCAACATCTACTTTCTTATCCTGTGCCCATGCGATCGACTGTACAAAGAAGAGCATCAGGAATGCAACCACTGACCTAATGGTAGCGCTCATTTTTTTTACTTGTTTCATAACTAGTGTTTTTTTTAATGAAAAATTTTGAATTTACTTAAGTCTTCTTTGGGTTTATTGTTTCTGTGTGTATTGATTAAATTCTTTAAATTATACTCTTCATTTTAAACTCTCATTGAGTACTATCTTCCCAATTCCTTTATACCTTTAGTTGAACAAAATAGCTATTGCAATTGACATCTACAAAAAAATTACTTACCAGTTTCTCAACAATATAAATAAAAAATCATGACTGAAAACAATTATGACTGGAGTAAATTTATTCTGAGGGTGAATATCAACAATAGTGCCCAAAGCATCTACGATGCCTGGACATCAAAAGCCCAACTTGAAAATTGGTTTCTCCGTAGGGCAGAAATCGCAGATAAAAATGGTATTCAGAAAGCCGGGATTGATAAAATTAATGAGGGCGATAATTACCTCTGGTATTGGTATGGTTACAGTGATGCAGATACAGAAAAAGGAATTTTTACCAAGGCTAATGGTAAAGATGAGATTGCATTTACTTTTGGGATAGCCGGAACCGTTAAAGTCAACATCCGGGATGAAGGTTCTTACCGAATGGTGGAACTCACACAGGAAGATATTCCAATAACAGAAAAAGCAAGAATCGATTATCACCTGGGTTGTACAAAGGGATGGTTGTTTTATCTTACCAATTTAAAATCCATTCTTGAGGGCGGGTTAGATCTGAGGAATAAAGATGAGAATATTAAGGGTGTTATTACAGCTTGAGTAAATAGGCAGCCGGAAGAAAGGGTTATGCAGTGCATGAACATTAAACATTAGACATTAACCATTAACCATTTATCTTTGGCTCATGTTATCGATAAGCAACCGCGGTAAAGAAATGCCGCCATCTCCCATAAGAAAACTTGTGCCTTTTGCTGAAGCCGCAAAAAAAAGAGGGATTAAAGTTTATCATCTTAATATTGGCCAGCCGGATATTGAAACCCCAAAATCAATTCTTGATGCCGTACGCAATGTAGACATCAAGGTGCTTGAATACAGTCATAGTGCAGGTAATGAAAGTTACAGGAGAAAACTTGTAGAATATTACAAACGTTGTGATATCGCGGTGGATCATCACCAAATAATAGTTACAACAGGTGGAAGTGAGGCCATTCTTTTTGGCTTCATGAGTTGTCTTGATGCAGGGGATGAAGTGATCATCCCAGAACCATTTTATGCCAACTATAATGGATTTGCGGTAGCAGCCGACGTTATTGTAAAGCCAATTACTTCACATATAGAAACTGGATTTGCATTACCTCCAATTGAAGATTTTGAAAAAGTGATCACCTCTAAAACGAAGGCGATTGTGATCTGTAATCCAAATAACCCCACGGGTTATCTATACAGTAAGGAAGAGATGGAAATCCTTAAAAAGATCATCATAAAATATAATCTTTTCCTTTTTGCTGACGAAGCTTACCGCGAATTCTGTTATGAAGGCACACACACCAGTGCTATGCATCTCACCGGTGTAGATGATCATATCGTACTCATGGATACCATCAGCAAGCGATATAGTGCATGCGGAGCGCGAATTGGCGCATTTATTACACGTAATAAAGAAGTGCTAAAAGCTACTATGAAATTTGCACAGGCAAGGTTAAGTCCACCCGGATTGGCCCAAATTCTTGCTGAAGCTGCGATAGATCTTCCTGAAGACTATTTTGAAAATACCAGGGCCGAGTATAAATTTAGAAGAGACACGATTGTAAAGAGGCTCAATGCAATTCCCGGTGTTTTTTGTCCTAACCCAGGAGGTGCATTCTATGCAATGGCAAGGTTACCAATCGATGATGCAGATGTCTTCTGCCAATGGCTTTTGGAATCTTTTTCTTATAATAAAAGCACAATAATGCTTGCTCCCGCAACCGGGTTTTATGGTACTAAGGGATTAGGCAAACAGGAAGTAAGGCTTGCCTATGTTTTAAATGTTGAGTCCATAAACAGTGCAATCGATATTCTTGAAAAAGCATTAGAATCTTACCCAGGCCGTACCCATTAAATACGGTCATTTTATAGATTGAAATTTCTTCCCTGCATCTCACCAAAAATCTATTGGAAAATTGCCTGAACGATAGATCCGCAATATTCCATCAATTAAATCCTGTCAGCCATAAATCATTACCGCCACTGGCAGAGATTAACATATCTATTACATCTCAGATTGTGTACTTTATGTATATAATGAATCTTGACTATTGAATTATATCGATGTAAATAATCTTTACAAAATATTCACGCTCATTGGCAAGGTGATTGCATTTTGATAATATTAAAATCTGGTTTTTATGAAAAGACATTATCTAAATCTGGATGAGATCAAAGAGTCGAAAATTCTCGAAAAACGAAGGTTTGAAAATTTGCTTTCAATTTTTATACTTCTTTGTTCTATTTTCTTCGTGATCTATTTTATGCTTTCAAAAATTTTTTGATAATGTATATCGCTTTTGCTTTGAGTAAAAAGTCAAAAGTTGGGGTGGATAATACTGCGGCCATAACTGGCCGCAGATTTTTTTTGCCCTAACATTATAAAACAATACCAACGCTTTTATATTATAGATTTCCCCCGGAAGCATGAAATTGAAATTTTTTTTATAATTTTAAAAAGTATCTGCACCTAACCTAATGCACACTAAAGAAAACTGGAAAGTATTGGTCATCGATGATGACGCTGACATCACGGCGATGATGCGTCTTGTATTGAGATCGGAAGGATTTGAAGTTGAAGCTACTACCCGAACAGAGGATATATTCGAGAAAGCCAGGAATTATAAGCCAAATGTTATTTTACTCGATGTATTTCTCACAGGATATGACGGGCGCGATATCTGCAAACAATTTAAATTCCATCCGGAAACTAAAAATATTCCCATTATAATGATATCGGGACACGAAACTGTTTTAGACACTATTGTTGACTATGGCGCTAATGATTTCTTATTAAAACCTTTTAAGCTGGAAGCTTTGCTAAATATGATTAAGACCCATTTAGTAAAATCCGAAAGCCCTACATCCGCTTCTCCAATGATTGAGGAATAAATTCAGCTTTGATCCGAATTCTTCAGTATCTCTTTAATATTTGTTTGTCTTATTTGTATTAAATTGGCAAGTATTTTTCCTTCTTAAAAATTTATCTGAATGAATCAACAAGTAAATGTTGGCATCATTGGTTATGGCCTGGCAGGCAGGGTGTTCCATACTCCATTGATTGCAGGTATTCCTGGATTCAGGATTGCTAAGATCGTTACCACCGATCCTTCACGAATGGCAGCAGTCGAAGAACGATATCCGGGAACACAAATCGTTAGTGATGCTGATTCCATTTTCAAAGATGAAAATATTTCACTCGTCATTGTCGCGAGTCCGAATGAATTCCATTATGAGCATAGCAGGCAAGCATTACTCCATAATAAACATGTGGTCTCTGATAAACCCTTTACGGTTACATCTGCTGAAGCTGATGAACTGATAGAAATTGCCCGTAAAAAAAAACTTCTTTTAACTGCATTCCAAAACAGGAGATGGGATAGCGATTTTCTTACCATAAAAAAACTTATCGGTAGTGGAAGACTTGGAACAATAGTAGAAGCTGAAATACATTTTGACCGTTTCAAAAATTTCATTAAACCTAATAACTGGAAAGAAGAATCCAGGCCAGGGACCGGGATACATTTCGACCTGGGAATTCACCTCGTAGACCAGGCCCAGGAACTCTTCGGTTTACCTGGATCTATTACCGGATTTTTATTAAAGCAAAGAAATCTTGGTCAGACCATTGATAATTTCGAGATTCTTCTTCATTATCCTCAACTCAAAGTAACTTTAAAAACCGGCCTGCTTGTGCGCGTACCCCTTCCCAAATATATCATTACAGGGCAATCCGGAACATTTGTAAAATATGGAATGGATATGCAGGAAGCACAACTTGATAGTGGAATGAAGCCAGGAGATATATTATACGGAACTGAGTCTGAAGCTTATTTTGGCAAATTATACTATGAATCGGATAACAAACCTGTAATAGAAACTATCGGGAGTGAATGCGGAAACTATTCTGCGTTTTACCAGAATGTATTCAGTGCCATCGTTGATGGAGAAAAGCTTTTAGTTGATCCGGTTGAAGCAAGGAATAATATTCGAATGATTGAGTTAGCAGTATTGAGCAGTGAAGAGAAGCGAACTTTGGATTTTGTTTAAATGTAATTCTAATGAATGCATACCTGCCAGGCTGTATTCATACAAAAAGTTCTTATTATGAGTATTCATTTCAAATCTATATATTTATCAAAATAAATTATATGAAATATACCAACCTAGTGATCTTACTCTTATTAATTGTTTTGATTTCATGCAAACAAAAAAAGAGTACCAATGAAGTAAAAAACTCTGACCAGGGAAGTTCTGCAGGTTCCAAAGCAGGTCTGGATGGAGGAAATTCTAGCTCTTCCACGGCCAACTGGTCAAAAAAAGATACCGATGACTTTGTAGATGAATGTGTAAAGAAAGCTTCAGAAAAACTTAGCACGGGTGATGCTATTACCTATTGCAGGTGTATGCAGAAAAAAGTAGAAGTCAAATACCCGGATGTGCAGGCGGCTGCAAAAATTTCAAATACTGAAATGAGCAATTTCAAAGATCAATGCCTCAGGGATAATAATATTTCCGCTGGTGGCAACTCGGGTAACAATGATCACTCATATGGTTCTTCACCAGCCTGGTCGAGTGCCGATATGAAAGAATTCAAAGACAATTGTGTACCCGGACTAATTACATCAATGGGTAACACAAAAGCAAGTAATTATTGTGACTGCATGTTGGAAAAGATCATGGTTGCATCTCCAGATTCCAAAGATGCAGGCCAGATAGGCAAATCAACGATGACCGAGTGGGCTAAGGATTGCCTCAGGTAATTATAAATTTCAGAGATTTTTCATAAAATTTTTATTCGGTACCGGGCAGTTATTTCAGCTTCCCGGTTTTTTTATGCCCTAAAATTATTTTCCCCTGTTCTGTTAAAGATATTTTAAATGAAGTCGATATCGATTAGAAAATTTATGAACTAATATTTTGTTTGCATCCTGACACAAACTATGATTATGAAACTTACATTCAAACTTTTTGCTGCAATAACATTGATTGCTGGATTATTGGGGATCTATTCTTTTAAATCAAAGAACCACAAGGTGAAAACTTCAATGGATAAGGCAACAACACCGGCAAAGATACAAGTGGCGATTTTGCTTGATGTAAGTAATAGTATGGATGGCCTGATTGAACAAGCCAAGGCGCAGCTTTGGAATATGGTAAGTGTATTGGGTAAAGCACAGAATAATAATCAACCGCCTTCTATTGAAATTGCTCTTTATGAATATGGTCGAAGCAGCAATGATGTAAAAGAAGGGTATGTAAAACAAATCAGTCCATTTACCGCCGACCTCGACTTTTTATCCAAACAACTTTTTAATCTCACAACACAGGGTGGAGACGAATATTGCGGGAATGTGATCTATAAATCTCTTGCACAGCTCAACTGGGATAATTCTGCCTCCAGTTATAAAGTGATATTCATTGCAGGCAATGAAGACTTTTTGCAGGGTGATGTTTTATACACTATGGCGTGTAAGGAAGCGAATAAAAAAGGAGTAATCGTTAACACCATTTATTGCGGGGATAGGATGCAGGGAGTCAGGGAGCATTGGAATCTCGCGGGTGAATGCGGCAATGGTAGTTTCACAAACATTAACCAGAATGAAAAGATTGAAGAGATTGCCACACCTCATGACAGCACATTATTTGTATTAAATGAAAAATTGAATAATACTTATATTTTTTACGGCGCTCATGGGGCAGGAAGTATGGTA
>JBKJPO010000318.1:0-5094 GCA_046595095.1 Chitinophagaceae bacterium | reverse complement strand
AGTTTTACCCAGCATCCCATAGGCAGCTCCCCTGGTAGCTCTGCCTAAATCAACAGCACCATAACTGGTGGGAAGATCGACTGCAGCCTCTGTAAAATCTCTAGCTGCTTGTGCCCATGCCTGTTCTGTTGTGGCATTAGCGGGTTTAATGGTGGGTTGCGATGGTTCCAGCATCAATGGCGGACGGCCAAAATATAATGTGAGGTTGAAATAAAAAAGCCCTCTAAGAAATTTCGCTTCGGCTATTAAACGCTTTTGTAAAGTTGCGTCCATTGAAATTCCCGGTACGTAAGCTATCACCTGGTTAGCCCGGTAAATCCCCTGGTACATATTACTCCAGGTATCTGCTGTAAGGCCAAAATTATAGTCGTTCATAGCAAAACTCATGAGCGTATTCAAGCCACCATCGCCTCCCGATCCAAATCCCTCATCACCCTTAAGCATCCCGTGAAAAAACATTGCCCTTGAGTAACCGGCATATCCTCTATGGAAAATACTGTAAACTGCGTTTACTCCTTTAACTGCGTCTTCGCTGGTTTTCCAGAAGCTTGCGATAGTAGGCTGATTTGGATTCGGTTCATCGAAATCCCGCTTACATGAAGTGAAGAGTAAGACTGCGAAAATTATTATAAGTGATTTTTTCATTTCCATTTTTTTAAAGTTTACTACAATTACAAACCGATATTTATACCCACTGAGATAATTTTTGAGGATGGATAATTTCCATTATCAACACCAGGCTCAAGGTTTACATTTGCGCCAACTACGTCAGGGTCTAAACCTCTGTATTTGGTAAAAGTTGCCAGGTTTTGCCCACTTACATAAATCCTTGAATCGGTGAGATGAAGGCGACCCAATAGTGATTTAGGTAATGTATAAGCTAATTCCACATTGCGTATGCGTAAGTAAGAACCACTTTCTATCCAACGATCAGTGTTGCCCCGGGCATTTGATACAATTCCCCTGTCAACTTGTGGATCACCAGGCTGGCCAGTAGAATAAGAAACACCTAACCTTGGTATATCCGTGTTTGTATTTCCGGCTGTCCAATAGGATAGGCCTCTCCGGTAGTTACTATATCCCATAGCGTCCAGATCCCTTATCACATCATTGTAGATTTTTTGCCCGAATGCTCCATATAATTGCAGGTTCAATGAAATATCTTTGAAACTGGCATTAAACTGTAAGCCTGTTGTAAACTTTGGCCAGGGTGAACCGGCATATTCGCGGTCTAAATTATTAATATCGTTATTCGATCCACCATTTACAAGATTACGATACCTGATATCTCCAGGCTTAGCATAAAGAGCCTGAGCTTTGTGGTCATCTATTTCTTTTTGATTTTGGAAAATACCATCGGTTCTTAATACGTAATATTCACCGATGGATCTGCCAACCTGTGAGCGGGTATTTCCAGATTGTATATATTCCCGCGGTTTACCTGTCGCTGGATCAATACCCAGGTTACCGAATTCAAGTATTTTATTTTTAATCACACTGAAATTTGCAGAGACATTCCAATTGAAATTCCCAGACCTGGAAGGACGATAGCCCAATTCTACTTCTATACCTTTGTTTTCAATTGAACCCAGGTTTACGATTGGGTTTGCACCAATGTTACCCAGGAAGCGCGGAAGAGGTTGTTCTACAAGTACATCTTTTGTCTTGGATCGGAAAACATCAATAGTAGCTGTAAACTTGTTCTCAATAAGACTAACGTCTAACCCGATATTAGCTGTATGCTTTTCCTCCCATTTCAGATTTTCATAAACCAATCTTGCCTGAGTTGCGCCCAAATAAGATTGCTGGTCACTTCCGAAAACCGCACGCGGACCCTGGTTTAAAAAACCTATAAATTGATAACGACCTGCATTGCCCGGAGGAAATCCCGAAACACCCAGTATGCCATAAGATCCACGTAATTTTAGATTTGTGATCACTGCTGATTTAAAGAAATTTTCCCTGTCAATTCTCCAGGCCACAGCTCCTGATGGAAAGAAACCTCTTCTTTTGAATTTTGGTGAGAACAAAGAATTTTTATCAGAGCGAAAAGTAAATGATGCCAGGTATCGATCGCTGTAACCATAATTCACGCGACCGAAATATGAGTTGATAAATGTTCTTCCTTCCGAACCACTTGCACCTAATGCACCACCTGCCGAATTGATGGTGGTAAAATAAGTACCGCCATATATTGCAAGGTTTGTTCTGCTGGCAACGTTACCTTCATCACTGATCAACTGGTCGGAGAGCCCCAAAACAGCTGATAAATTATGTAGGGAGAACTTTTTGTTGAAATTTAATGTGTGCTCGAATAATGTACTTAAATATTGCCCTCTTGCATCATCAACAGAGCTCGGTTTTTCTGATTGGTTTTGATACCATATCCCTACTTTTCTAATGATGTTAGTTTTATCAAAACTAGTTTCGCCGGCCACATTAAAACGATAGCTTAAAAAATTTGTTATCCTGGCATCAAGGTATACATTGCCCAGAATCTTAAAAAAATTGGATTGTAATTTCCATAAATCTGCAATAGCAACCGGGTTACGCGAGAAGGTCCTGGCTGCATTACTGCCGAATGAATATCCCGAGGGATTTGCTGCAGTGATATATTTCGCGTCCTGCACCGGCAGGATTGGTAAATTGTTAAACAGGTCGTACCAGGGATTACCTACTTCAAAATTACCCTGCACCGGGCTATGCCTGTTTGAATTGGAAAGCATTATATTTTCAGTGATCTTGAAACGGCCACGTGAAACATCTGAGTTAATTCTTAAAGCAACCCTTTCAAAATTATGGCCCAATAAAGTTCCTACATCTTTCAGATACGAACCCGATACGAGGATACTTGAATTTCTTCCCCCTCCTGATAAGGTTACGTTATAATCCTGTATGGAACCCCTGTTTAATATGATGTCGGACCAATCTGTATTCGTGGACCCATTATAATTAGCCACGTCTGTTTGCAAAGCATATCCCACATTTTGGTAAGCCTGCTTATTAGTTGCAACATACTCAGAAGCACTCATCATGTCGTAAGTATTGGGAACCATCAGGCTACTATACCTTGCGGATGCGGAAACTTTCATTGCGCCTTCCTTTCCTTTCTTTGTAGTGATAATGATTACACCATTGCCTGATCTTGAACCATAAATTGCAGCAGCAGAAGCATCTTTTAGCACCTGTATACTTTCAATGTCATTTGTATTCACCGTGGTATTAGGATCGCTAAACATTCCATCGATAATATATAAAGGATTACCATTTCCATACACGGTGCTCAAACCCCGGATATTTACCACAGCTTCCTGGCCTGGGGCACCACCGGTTCTAACAGCAACCCCTGCAGCCATACCTTGTAACTGTTCGGGAAGGGAACGCGATGTAAGCTTCTGTGTGTTCTGTGCATTAATTACACTGGTTGCGCCGGTCAAATCTCTTTTTCGCACAGTCTGATATCCTATTATCACCACTTCACTTAATGTAGCATCAGAGGCCTGCAATGTTTCATTGATCTCAGCACCCGTAACCAAGAGTTCACGGTTTTGATAGCCCACAGAACTAATCACCAATGTACTTCCGGGAGCTGCCATAATAGTAAATTGCCCATTCCCATTAGTAATTACTGATTGGTTCGTTCCCTTTACTGTAATAGTTGCGCCTGGAAGCACGTCGCCCGTGGAGGCACGCAATGTTCCTCTAACAGACTGTTGGGCATACACGCTGAAGCTTAGTAGCAAGGCTGCAATCGTAGTCATGGCTAAATAATGCAGTCGTTTTTTCATTTTCATTTTTTGCAGTTTGGTAAATAATAATAAACAGTATTAATTCTTAAAGTAATCCTGTATTTTAATGACCAAAGAAATTTATGTTACACTCTTTCTTAAACTTGATTTGCGGTAAATCAATACAGGCTCTAAAACTAATTTTTTTGGTTGTGATTTGTAAAAGCTTCCATCTTTTGACAAATCAAAAAACAACTTCGCTGCGTACTCTCCCATTTTTATCGTTTGTTGATCCACTGTTGAAAGTGAAGGTGTAATGTACTCCCCGAATGCTTCGTTGGCAAATCCTATGATAGCAACTTCCTCCGGCATTTTTTTTCCTGCTTCCTTCAATGCCTGCATCGCGCCTAATGCAGTAAAATCCTCCACAGCAAAAACACCATCCGGGTCTTTCCCGTTTCCAAGTAGTTGCTTCATACAATTAAAACCCGATTCAATTGTCAGTTGACCGTGAACTATCCAATCTTCCTCTAAAGTAAATCCATTTGCCCTGAGGGCTTTTTTATATCCTTTCAATCGTTGATTAAATATAAAAACATGCTGTGGGCCTGCTATGTGGACTATTTTCCTGCAGCCCTGGTCAATTAGATGCTGAGTTGCATTATAAGCGCCTTTGAAGTCATCGATTACAACAGAGGGAACAGACAAACCATCATGAACCCGGTCAAATAACACAAGCGGAACACCCCGCCGCTTTATCTCGGTAAAATGGTCAAGTGAAGTTGTTTCTTTTGAAATAGAGGCAAGCACACCATCAACCCTCGACCTAAGAAATGTTTCCACACCTTTCTTTTCATAAGATTCCAATTCATTGGATTGATAAATCAATACATTATAATCATTTTCATTTGCAACTTTTTCGATACCGTGCACGACGGACCCAAAAAAATTGATTTCTGCACTTGGAATAATAACACCAACGATTTTTGATCTTCCCAAACGTAAAGAAGATGCTATTTTGTTTGGGCGGTAATTTAGTTTTTTGGCAATCTGATGAACTGCCTCCTTTGTTGAAGTGCTGATGGTATCATGGCCTTGAAGAGCTCGTGAGACTGTTGATGGATTTATTTTTAGCTCACGCGCGATATCATTAATCGTTGCTTTGATAATCAGCTCAGGCATATATTATGCAATCGTTTGCATAAAAGAACAATTTTTTAATTTATAATCCAATTATTATTAAAAAAACTTTTATACAATTTAGTTCCTTACTGAAAATTTGGTGTAGTTGCTGATATCAAACATCTGAGAGAAGATAGCGTATGATTTTATCATTATTATTGATTTTTTTACCCGCTTATTTGAA
>JBKJPO010000249.1:0-3440 GCA_046595095.1 Chitinophagaceae bacterium | reverse complement strand
TCACATTATGCACAAATTCTGGTTTGAGATCAGGATTGCCTTCTGCCTGGTACTGCAGGTTTGACCTGTCCCGCACCGGTTGCAATTGCAGCAGTCCTGGCTGACGACTATTGCCGGAATAGGTGATACTTAAATTTTGAGATTTAGAAAAAGCAAAACTAAACCTGGCTAATGGAGCAATATTTATTACCCGTTGAGGTACGTTGACAATATCTTTCTCCTGGGAAAAGTTTCTAAAGTTTACCGGAAGCAAACTCATTCCAAGGGTATAGTTATATTTTTTTTTAATGGTCCGGAAATTCAAACCCATCCTGTCGGTGATGTACCTGTTTGTAAACTGATCACTAAGGTCTGAAGAGAGGCTATTATTCCCACCGGGAATGGGTAAAAAAACTTTCCGATCATTGTCGGATTTTGAGAAATTATGATGATAAGTCAAATCAAGATACCTGCCCCTGGCCAGGGGTTCTGTGTAAGCAAATGAAATGCTGTAGTTGATATTTTTACCATTTTGATATATCTGCTGGCCCTGTGTACTATCGTGATAATTTCCTTGTGTGTCAAAAATTCTTGTAAATGCCGGCCTGATGCTTTCCATTTTGGAGCGTGATGTAAACTGCGTAAGATTAATGGAGAGGTTCCTTCCATTTTTCAGGAAACGACGGTTGTAAAGGATATTTACCCCGATGTTTGGGCTATTCATTTTACTGGTATCACGGATAAATCCTTCTCTAACTTTAAAAACGGAATCCCTGAAAGAAATAAAATTGCTGCCATTTTTATTTGTGCTATTGGCAAAAAATATTTGTGGACTGATCTTGAGATAAGTCAATGAATCCACAAACAATTCCAGGTTCAGGTAAGCCTGGTGATCATTTCCAAGATTGGCATAATCATAACGCTGGTTATTAGAATAATTATCATTGAGGTAAAAGTATTGTGCCAAAAGCTCCCTGAATCCTTCGGTATTTCTTCTTCCGTAATTGTAGCTTCCATACAATGAATTCTTTTTCCCAAAATCATAGCGGTAATTTGTGCCCATTGAGTGAGAAGTTGTTATTCCCTCAGGCAGGCCACTCACATTTTGCAGACTGCCCATATTTTGACTACCTCCCGGATTGTGGGAGGCTGATGATCCTGAATTATTCTCTCTTCCCAAACCCCTCATGCCTGCCATCCCAACATTGTTTTTAACACTGCTTGTAAAGCCATTATTAATATTATTGGATCCGGCAAAAAAAGAAAGCTGCGATTTATCAGTAAAGAAATTAGTGCCGACCGATGCCTGGTAACTGTCTGATGATCCATAGCCGGCCTTTACTTTACCAAATCTTCCTTCGTTCTTATCTTTTTTTAATTGCAGGTTAATCACTTTGTTCGGCGTGCCGGATTTAATGCCGGAAACAGCAGCCTCATCTCCATAATCATCAATGACCTGGATCTTATCGATAACATTGGCAGGTATTTCCTGGGTAGCCATTTTTACATCTGAACCAAAAAAATCTTTCCCATTCAATTTTATTTTGGTGACACGGTGCCCCTGTGCAGTAATGGTTCCATTTTTATTTACCTGCATTCCCGGAAGTTTTTTCAACAGGTCTTCTACAACTGCATCCGTTTTAAGTTTTAATGTGCTGACATGATATTCTATCGTATCTTCTTTGATCACGATTGAGGGCGTTTCAATCACTACCTCTTTCAATATTTTGATATCAGGTCGCAAAATTATTTCACCCAAATCAATGTGCTGCGTTGATTCATTATACCTATAATCCCGGTTGTAACTTTGATACTCAGGAGAAGAAACAGATACATTAAATTGTGGGGAAGCGACATTAGGAAAGATGAATACTCCTTTTTTACCGGAGATCGTTTGTAACGTATCTTTTGATTCAGCAACAAATAATTTTATCAATACACCCGGCAAAGGATTATGGATAGAATCTGTTACTATTCCTTGAACTTTCTTGTTTGTTTGTGCAAATGTTTGGGCATGACAGATAAAAATTAAAAGCGATATTATGGATACTATCCTGGTGTTCATAGTTGAGGTAAATCCGGTTTTATTTTCCGACTCACGCGTTAAGATTAATAGAAATTGTCCTGGCTACCGAGTGCAGAAAACATTAATTACAAATCATGTTTTCTTCATGATTTATTAAAAAAATAAAACTATAAAAAGCGGCCGGGTGATATCCCGTCCGCTTTTTATAATAAAGTTGCAGTATCAATCTACATTCCTATGAAGGGGAATCGTAATTGAATTGTACTTGCATAAATTTAAAATCCTGGTAAATTCCGTTATGGTCTCACCTGGATATTACCACCAGTGATAGGATACATTGTAATGGTGGGCCGTGGCAAACATCCACCAACGTTATAATAATCACTGAACTGATCCGCGACACTATTATTTCCTTCCCCATTATCTCTCACTTTAAACCAGATAGGATCTCCCACTTCGTATAATCCAGCGAAGCCATCACCATCTCTGTGTGTAATAATACCTGTCATATAAGCCGTCTTGCCATCAGGCAAAATTTGCAGACAGGTTATTGTTCCGTGAGTACGGATTCCTTGTCCCGGGCTATTTGATTCCCATGATCCGGTAACATTACTACCATCGGCATCCGAAGCGGCATGGAAAGAAAAATGCTGTACGCGATCGTTGAAGTGTGGATTTAATAATGACCCCTGTCCACTTGCGGATTTCCGCGGAGCTAAAGGTTTAAAAGCAGTAACTGCAAAAAGAGAAAGCAGGACAATTGCTCCTGCCACGAAAACTGAGAACTTTTTCATTTTGTTTAGTTTTTGTATGAATGATAAAAATATACCCGCTATGAATGACTTCTTGTATTAGTCCATCATTCAGAAAAATATTCTTCTTTTATTTCTGTGGTTCCGGGTAATGAGCTAACTTATCCACCTGTTTTATAACAGCGGATAAATTGCAAATGGCATTCTTACAATAGATTAGGAGAGCATAGACAAGGTGTGAGGAAAGCAATAATTGCTTGCAGCAAATAGATTTATTTCACTTGATATTGAAAACCTAATTGTTAAGATAATGGGGAGTGAATCGTGACAATTAATTTCGGAATTCCAGAGAAATGGACAAAAACGTACAGTTAGAAATCTTAGGTAAAATACAAGTTTTAATCATAAATCAAAATCATTTTTGAAAATAAATTTAGGAGAGTTATTAATCAGTAAGATACGAGTGTTAAGTTAAGCATGAATCGTCCAATGGCGTCATTGCGAAGAGAAATCCGAGGTACGAGGATTTCGATGAAGCAATCTCCATGATGCTGTCGGGGATTGCTTCGTTGGCTTTTTTTTAAATCCTACTTCGTCAGATTTAAAAAAAACCGCCTCGCAATGACGGCTTAATTACGCTATATTATTCCTAACACAACGCTAGCTTTTATTATGTAAAAAAA
>JBKJPO010000206.1:0-3208 GCA_046595095.1 Chitinophagaceae bacterium | reverse complement strand
AAAAACACAACTAAATCAAGCCTTGTTGCCATTGGGGATTCAGCTCTGTATAACAACGGAACCGGTGCTGCTAATGCATTTCATTCAAGTATGAATACTGCTGTAGGTACCAAAGCTTTATTTGCAAATACAACAGGATTTCAAAACACCGTTGTTGGAATAAACACACTGGTTGACAATACTATCGGGATACAGAATACAGCAATGGGATCTCATGCAGGATTTCGCAATAATGGAGGTGGGTTTAATAGTTTTTTTGGATCCAGATCCGGCTACTCTACAATTTCAGGAAACTATAATACTTCCCTGGGAAATTATAGTTTTTATTCAAATACCACAGGATCAAATAATGTTGCCCTGGGTTCGGCTGCCTTATACTCTTCACAGACATATAGTAAAAATATTGCCATCGGTGATTCTGCCATGTATAATCATACAATAGGGATGGAAAATACTGTTGTTGGTGTTCGCTCAGTATTCACAGGGGCCAATAATTTTTATAGTACATACATGGGATATGAAGCTGGTTATGGTTCAAATAACGGCAGTTATAATGTTGGAATTGGATATAGGCCTTTGTATGGCAATAATGGTGGTGACCACAATACTGCGATTGGCTTCAATGCTATGCAAAATAATACTACTGGCACCTATAATATTGGCATCGGGGCTCAAGCCTTAACATTCAATCTATCCGGTAATGAAAACATTGCTCTTGGTAATTTGGCGGGTTGGAAAAATGAGTCTGGAAATTATAATGTAGCCATTGGCAACAAGGCATTAATGATGGGGTCCTCTGTAAATCATAATGTGGCAATAGGTGATTCCGCTTTATCTAATACTTTCACAAATAATAATACAGCCATTGGATCTAAATCAATATTCACAAATACGCTCGGTGAAAATAATACAGCCCTTGGATTTCAATCACTTTATTCCAACACTGTAGCAAGCGGAAATACCGCAATGGGTTCCCAGGCTATGTTTAGCAATTCATCAGGCCTTAACAATGTGGCGATAGGGCTTAAAGCATTATACAGCAATACCATTAAATCAAGATTGGTTGCCATTGGAGACAGTGCTTTATATAATAATGGAATTGGAGCTACACTTGCCTATCATGCATCCGAAAATACCGCAATTGGCTCTAAAGCGCTATACAATAACACCACTGGCTATAGCAATATTGCCATCGGCACCAAAGCGCTATACTTAAACAAAATTGGTTCCCGGTTGTTTGCCATTGGGGATAGTGCATTATATGCGAACGGTGCCGCTGGAATTATCAACCTTGCAAATACTAATTTGGCAATCGGTTCCAAAGCGCTGTATAGTAATACAATCGGATCTTTTAATGTGGCTATTGGCGCTGATGTTTTGAAAAATAATGATGTAGGATCTGGCAACGTAGGTATTGGTAATAATAGAACACTCCTGGAAAATACTTCCGGATTTAACAATATAGCATTGGGTTCATATAATTTAACTTATAACATAGATGGCATTTCCAATATTGCTATTGGAGTTAGAAGTTTAGAGGATAATATCAATGGAGATTATAATGTCGCTTTAGGAGATGATCCTCTTAAACAAAATGTAAGTGGAAAACATAATGTTGCAATCGGTGCCGGGAGTTTATCGGCTATCACTGATAAAAGCGAAAATGTAGCTATCGGGGACAGTGCATTATACCAGGCAACCGGCTCAGTTGCCAATGGCCTTTTCAGTACAGCTGTTGGGGGTAAAGCTTCAAAGAATAACACCACTGGATACAGTAATACATCAATAGGTTATAATACGCTCTCAACCAACTCCACAGGCTTTCGTTTAACTGCTTTGGGACAAAACGCGGATGTAACCGTTGACGGTTTATTTAATGCAACTGCCATAGGAGCAAATGCAGTGGTATCCACAAATAACACTATGTCTTTTGGTAATGGAAATGTGAATAAATGGGGATTTGGAATCGCCACGCCGAGCGCTGCAGGACGTGCACTTGAAGTGGGTACCGGGCCGGGTAATGGCAATGCTGCCTACCTTACTACCGGTGGGGTGTGGACGAATGCCTCTGATTTTTCCAAAAAAGAAGATTTCAGTAAAGTGGATGATGAAACGCTATTGAAGCAGGTAAAACAATTGAATATCCAACGTTGGAAATACAAAGGCACGAACGAATACCATATCGGCCCGGTAGCCCAGGAGTTTTATGAACTTTTCCAATTGGGTAACGACAACAAAACAATTTCTACAATCGATCCATCAGGTATCGCATTGGGTGCAATTCAAATTTTAATAAAAGAAAATGAAAAATTAAAAAAAGATAATGATGCTCTTGAATACAGGCTTCAGCGAGTTGAAAAAATTCTTAATAGCAAATAATTTTTTATGAAATACTTTATGCTTTCGGTCTTGCTATTTCTGCTGATTGGCTCGCTTGGAGCACAACCTTCAGAGGCAGAAATAAGAAAACAAATAACCAATGCAGGTACCATCGCCATTAAATTTAGTAAAAGCACCGGCACCAGGCAATGGAATAGTGATATTGGTAATTGGGAATATGTAAGGGGAGTAGAAGTAATAAGAAAAAGTGATTATCCTGGCATTGAGCTTATAGTTACAGGGAATGTAGTTTACCAATACACCGGTGTTGGAAAGTATAGTTATTGGAAATTCAGGATAGTTAGTAATAGTTATAAAGGCCTGGCCAACCCGGCTGCTAATGATATCAATGATATTTTAACTAAGAACTGGGCCGGTTTTTATGGCTATTATTTTGGCAAAATAACAAGGCTTCAAGCAGACCCAATACTGTCCGGTGATCCACAGTGGACCTGGCATAATCCAACTTCTGTTGAGTTTAAAATGAAAGTGAAGTTTGATATGATTGCCAGTTCTTACGATGTGGAAACGATTGAAAGTATTTGGAACGTTAGGCTATACCGCGATGATATGAAGGGAGCATGGAAATCTTTCAACGCCAGTATGAGTAATCATTCAAAAGATCGGGTAGTACTGGAAAAGAAAACATTTACACAGGCTCAAATACGCGATATGGAAAAACAAACCCTTCAATTTACCATGGGTGAAGAAATGGCAAAAAAGCAACTGGCTTCTTTACCGCAGGTGAATGTTCCGGAGTTTGCAAAAGCTGAAGACATGGTTAAGTACATTCATGGGATCTTAAGAAACGGAACTCCTGAAGAATTCC
>JBKJPO010000167.1:0-3973 GCA_046595095.1 Chitinophagaceae bacterium | reverse complement strand
TGCCAAACCTGGTGAAAGATTCGGATGGCATCATTCATTTGACATATGGATATGGTGATAGCATTATGTATGCATATTCAGCTGACAAGGGTCAGTCATTCTCGTCCCCTTCATTAATTTTTGTGTTGCCAAAATTAGCCGCCTCACATACCAGGGGGCCACAAATAGCGGCATCAAACAGTGGCTTAACAGTTATCGCCTGTAATTCCCTGGGAGATATATTCTCTTTTTATAAACAGAGCAAGAGCACCTGGAAGCCTGGAGGGAAAGTAAATGATGTAGATACAGTTGCTAAGGAAGGGCTGATGGCACTCGATGGCCATGGAGATATAGCTTTTGCTGCATGGCTGGATTTAAGAGAAAATGCACAAAATAAAATATATGGATCAAGATCGAATGATGGGGGAATGACATGGTCTAAAAACATAATGATTTATACATCGCCTGATACTACGGTCTGCGAATGCTGCAAACCTTCTGTAGCTGTTTCAGGTAAGAATATTTATGTTATGTTTCGAAATTGGTTGGATAGCAACAGGGATATGTTCGTGATACAATCAATGGATGGTGGGAATACATTTGGAAAGGCTCAACAATTAGGTAATGGCAATTGGAAATTAAATGGCTGCCCAATGGATGGCGGAAATTTAGCAATAAATAATATGGGTAATCTGCAAACTGTATGGCGTAGAAAAACTAAAATATATGCAGCGACTCCGGGTAATGCAGAAAATGAAATTGGAGCTGGTAAAGGGTGCACAATGGAAACGGTAAATGGAAAGAATGTATATGCATGGATTGAAAACGGAGAGATAGTTTTTATAAAGCCAGGAGGAGAAAAGAAAGTTCTTGGTAAAGGAAGCCAGGCTGTATTAAAGGGCGTGAATGACGATCATGTGATTTGTGTTTGGGAAAATGAGAAACAAATACATGGAGCTGTTGTTGGATTATGATATTATTTTAAGTCATGATTTGTGCTTCTGTTGACTGGAAATTAAAGACCACTTAAGCATCAAGTTTGAAATCTCTCTTCAATATTTTTAAAACCATTAAACCTGGCTGGCTGAATAAGTATTTAGTGCGGTTGTTACCTTTTCCATCACTACTTTATAAACCAGCAATTTTTCGTTTTTTCCTGTACTTGCCAATCCATTCCATTGCAGCTTCCGGTACCCATTCATGTTTTCCCTCGTAAATGGTGAGTCGATATTTTCCCTCTTCTTTTCTCAAAAAAATTCTTCTTCCCAAAGTTGAATCCGTGATGAATATTCCTGGCTTTTCGCGGTCATTTATTGAATCATACCGGAGCACTCTGTCGATTTCTGCATTACTAATTTTTGAATAACCACTTGCCACAATCAATGCATTAAAAGCATTTATAGAATGAATTGGTGGTACAACACTATCATTACGACCTGCAGCCAGGTCAAGCGGTACTTTACCAGGTTTAAAAAGATATGTGACAGGTGAACGGTTGCGGTATTGTAATGTAATAGAATCGTTTTGGCCGGGTGCTCCACCAAAACATTGGCGCATCATTTTTCCGTATTGATCGTTCTCATGCAGCGCATACCATTTCGCTATGTCACTTATTCCGCACCATGCACTGGCTGCAGCCCAATTTTTTGGATGCAAAGCTGCCATGAGCATGGTAAGATAACCACCACCGGAAAAGCCAACAAGATAAACGCGATGTTTATCGATGGCATAATTTTTTTTAACCCAACTAACGGCATCGAGTATGTCCTGTTGTGCAAACCGGGAACCGCAAGCTTCCGGATGATCATTGCCGGCGCGGAAATTTGGTGCAAGAAGAAGCCATCCCCGCTTTGCCACTTCTTCTTCGAGCGATTTAAATCGTTGTTCAAGATCATTGCTCCATGTATGAAGAAATACTACTAATGGAATCTTTTTCTTTGGCTGTAGAGAAATTGGAAAATAAAGATAGGACGGTTGTGTAGTCCCATCCAGGGAACTGGTAACCAGTATTTTTTTTCGTTCCAGAGTATCAATTTGTTGAGCTGGTAAGGAAATTACTGATGTTAGTAAAATAGCGACATAGAGATATTTTACAAATTTCAATGATTTCATATTTTAATAAAATTTAGTAATACCTGCTATGCGGATTGAGAAGTTGTAATGTTAAGCATAATTTATACATGAATCAATCGATAGGCCCATTCATGAAACTTAATTTGCGGTTTGTCATCATGTAGAGACTGGCTGCGCCTGTCTTTCATCCAGCAGGCGCAGAATGTCTTTCATCCAACAGGCGCAGCCTGTGTTGAATACATCCTCACACAGGCTGCGCCTGTCTTTCATCCAGCAGGGTGCGCCTGAATTTTAATACAACCTGGAACAGCACAGCCAGTCTTTCATTCACCCTGAGACAGGCGCAGTAAGCCTCTACCCCGATATTATTACCATCATAATATCCATCACATTTGTTTGTGTAGCACCGGTTTTAATTAGCCCGTAATTTTTTTCAAAAAAATTATAAGAATCAAATTCTGTCAATGCTTTATTAAGCGTGGGTTTTATATCCGGTATAGATTTGTAAGATTTAAGATCTGCGATCGCCCCTGTCGCATCAGTGGGACCATCAGTACCATCGGTTCCTGCACTTAACACAGTGAGGTTATTTTTATAAGGCTGGTAAAGGTTCAGCATTTCATCTAAAGCGCACAAAACAAAATGCTGGTTACGTCCACCCATTCCGCTTCCTGTTACTTCCAGTGTTGTTTCGCCACCTGCTAAAAAACAGGCAGGAAGCATGCCACTGTAATCTGCCAATTGCTTTACCATTGTCCTGGCTAATTGCTCAGTATTGTCATCGGCATTGTTTTTAAAGATATTGGTATGATACCCTAAGGATTTAGCTTCTCGCGCAGCTGCGAGTAAAGCGATTTTATTACTGCCGATAATTGTGGTGAAACATTTTTCAAAAATGGTGTCGTTCACTTTTGGCGTTTCGTCAATTTCGTTTTTTAATCCTTTGTGTAAATGCTGCTGTATGTTAACCGGTATGCTTTCCCAGAGTTTATATTTGTCGAGTACTGCGATTGCATCTGCAAAGCTGCTGGTATCCGGCACCGTAGGTCCCGAAGCAATCACATCCAAATTATCCCCAACCACGTCACTCAACACCAAAGTATGAACTTGTGCAGGAAATGCAGCTCTCGCCAGTCCGCCCCCCTTGAGTTTACTCAAATGTTTGCGAACGGTATTTATTTCATGAATGCTTGCGCCACAGCGCATCAAAGAATCTACAGCTTGCTGTACATTCTTCAGTACTAATCCTTCGGGTAAATCCTCTATCAATGCGGATGCACCACCACTAAGTAATACAAGCACCACATCTTTCTCTGTTAAGTTTTTTAAAAGCAATAATATTTTTGCACCTGCCTGTATACTTTTTTCATCGGGTATGGGATGGCCCGCTTCTAGCAATTTCAGTTTTTTTAACGGAAGGCTATGTTGGTATTTAGTTACACAAATGCCAGCGGTGATTGCCTCAGTCAATAGCTGCTCCGCTTGTACTGCCATTGCCGCTGCAGCTTTGCCGACAGCAATCACTAACAGTTTGTTTATTGTATGAAGTTCTACTACACGTGTGCCTATCCGTAAGTTATTCTTATCTATATGCAAATGTTGCTGTAACAGGTTGATGGGCATCACTGAAGCAACGGCAGCATTAAATATTTGCAAAGCATCAAGCTTGTTGTTTTTCGCCACCGTTTTTATAATAAAATAATTATTTACATATCCGTCATAACTACACCCTTTGGAACTTCAAATTTATCAGCAGGGATAGAAACATTCTCTTCAATCTTAGTTGCCACAGTTTCTGATTTCATTCCCATTGATGGACTATCAAGGGTAGTCTTCAATGCGATACGATTCCAGCCGAACATTTTAATGTTGCCGGAAGAAGTTACCATTGAAAACCCGGTGCAGGGTTTTCCCAAAATTG
>JBKJPO010000007.1:0-5050 GCA_046595095.1 Chitinophagaceae bacterium | reverse complement strand
ATTTTTTTTAAAGGCGCGTCATTTTTATTTTCCCTGGATTTCGCCCAGGGCTATTCATATTAAAGCCATCCGGGCTTTGGCGGCAGATTCAATCTATTTTATATTAAGAAGCTAAAGGCTTTGACGTTTATCAATTTGCAGAATTTTATCCCTTCTAGAAAATGCATTTCAAAAGATTTATTTTGTACTGCAAAACTTATTAATGACTGAAAAAAATATCCTTTTCAAATCAGCCAGCTTGAATTATCGAATTGCAGGAAATGGACCTGTGGTGGTGCTTGTTCACGGATTCGCTGAAGATGGTTCTGTGTACGATGCACAGGTAGAAAGACTTGGAGATGAATTTACCGTTTTTGTTATAGATCTTCCAGGTAGTGGCAAATCCGGTTTGATCGGTAATGGTACTGAAACAGATCATGCAAGTACTGAATTAATGGCTGAAGCTGTTTATGAAATACTGAAATCGGAATCTGTTGATTCATGCACGATAATCGGCCATAGTATGGGAGGTTATGTTAGCCTGGCATTTGCAGAAAAATACCCAGAGCTATTGAAGGGCTTGGGTTTGTTTCATTCCTCTGCATTCGCAGATACTAGCGAGAAAATAGAAACCAGGTTGAAAGCTATTGATCATCTAAATAAATATGGAACAAAATCATTTCTATTGACGAGTATTCCAAACCTTTTCGCCGAAAAATTCAAAAAAAATAACCCGGGAGCGGTAGAACAGTTTATTAAAAAATATACTTCGTTTACTCCAGCTTCGCTTACCGGTTACAACTATGCGATGATCAATAGACCGGATAGAACCCATGTCTTAAGGGATTATGCCAAACCAATACTTTTTATAATTGGTGAGGAAGATATGGCTATTCCTTTGCCTGCTTCCCTAAATCAATGTTATCTTCCAAAACAATCTCATTTACATATCCTGCCTTCGACCGGTCATATGGGAATGATTGAAGAGCCTGCAAAAACTTCAACAATTTTGTTGAATTTTTGCCGTATTACTTCTACAATACAACCTTGATATTTCCCTGCCTGGCTATAATCTTTCCGTGGCCACCCATTTTACAGATACATGGATCGGTTTATTTCGTAAATTAGGTTATCAACGAGCTTTCAACTGCGAACCATTCAGATCTTATTTAATGAAAAGAATTATCCTCGCCATGTTTTATGCAGTTTCCTGTATCACGGGATTTGCAAGTCACATCAAAGGAGGATTCTTCACATATGAATATCAAGGACCGGGAATAATTGATCCCACAGCATTACGGTATGATATTACACTCACTATCTACATGGTATGTAATCCTACCATCACCCAGGTTGACCAAACAATTAATTTCTCATTTTTTAATACAGCTAACGGTGCGTTTATACAAAACAGAAGTGTACCTCTTGAACAACGTTATCTCATAAGCAGGGTATCTGATGAGCCATGTATCTCAGGCAACCAGATCGCCTGTTATTATACAATTGTGACCTATAAGCTTACCAATTATGAATTAAACCCGCTTCCGGGTGGATACACGGTTTCGTTTCAACGTTGTTGCAGGATCAACAATATGGAAAACATTGATAATTCAGGGGCTATCGGTAATACGTGGACGATTGCAATCCCCGGGAGTAGTGCATCCTTAAATGCGCAAACAAACAGCAGTCCACAGTTTCCCATAAACGATACTGCCGTGGTGTGTGATAATAGTTATTTTACATTCCCGTTTGAAGCAACCGACCCTAACGGCGACTCGCTTTCATATTCTTTGTGCGACGCTTTCCAGGGTGGGGCTCTTGGAGGATCTAATCCCACAACAGCCACCTCCCCTCCATATTCCCTGGTGCCTTACACTACTCCATTCAATGGAGTGCAGCCGATGGGGAGCGGTGTTACTATAGATCCGGTGAGTGGATTGATTAGCGGAACTGCGCCTGGTATTATTCGTGGAAGTGGAGAATATGTAGTCTGTGTTTGCATAGCTGAATTTCGTAACGGTATCCAGATCGGAGAAACAAGAAAAGAATTGCATATCAGGGTAGGAAGCTGCAACGTAATAGCGGCAAACCTCAATGCGCAATACAACAGCTGTGATGCATTTACACAAACCTTTGCAAATAATTCACCAAGCAGTGAAATCACCGGCAACTTCTGGGATTTTGGCGTAGCAGGAATAGATGATGATACATCAATCCTTGAGACCTCAACTTATACCTACCAGGACACCGGCACTTACCTCCTCACGCTAATCGTAAACAAAGGCCAGCAATGTTCAGATAGTTCAACTGCTATCGTGAGAATTTATCCGGGTTTCGATCCGGGTTTTACGAACACCGGCAGATGCATCAGCAAGCCTATCCAGTTTAGAGATACTACCTATACCCGTTACGGTGTTGTTGACTCCTGGGATTGGGACTTCGGTGATCCAGCGTCTACTACTGACCGTTCTTCCATTCAAAATCCGGTTTACGTTTATACCAACCCGGGAACCTACCCGGTAAGATTGACTGTTACCAATAGCAAAGGTTGCCGCAAAGTAATTACGCGGCAGGTTACAATTATTGATAAACCACAGATCAGTTTACTCTTCAGGCAATCTGCAAACTGCGGGCAGGATACCCTTACCATGGGTGCAAGTGCTGATGTACCTTGTGTATTCAACTGGACGCCGTTGGTAAACATCATTAATCCCGGATCAGCAAACCCGTTGGTGTACCCGGTAGTTCCTACTATGTATTATGTAGATGCAGATGCTGGTGGTTGCAGCTCGAGAGATTCAGTTTTTATAGATGTGATTTTTTCAGTAAATGTAGATGCCGGAATGGATACAACAATTTGCCTTACAGATGCCACAAGGATTGCAACGATTTCAAACGGAATTAATTTTAACTGGACGCCATCTGAAAGTCTTGATGACCCCACAGCCAAAAACCCAATTGCCAGACCAGATACAATTACAACTTATATAGTGGAAGCACGCGTTGGAAAATGCAGGGACAGTTCTGAGGTAGAAATTTCTGTTGTTCCATATCCAAACGCAGATGCTGGCCCGAATACTAATTTGTGCTTTGCAGGCACAATTCAACTAAATGCATCAGGAGGTAATGTATATAAATGGTCGCCGGAATTTCATCTCAGCAATGCTTTAACCTCAAATCCTGTTGCAAGTCCTCCCCGTACAATCCTGTATACAGTTTCTGTCCGGAATACCAGTTCAAAATGCCCGAAAGCAAAGGTTGATTCCATATTGATCACCGTTTTACCCAAATTAAAAGCAGATGCAGGGCCACGTGACACTTCTGTTGTGATGGACCAACCACTTCAATTATTGGGGTCTGGTGGATTAACTTACAATTGGTCGCCTGCGATTGGGCTCACTAATGCAACCATTAAAAATCCAATGGCATTTCTAAAGGAGAGTCGCCAATATGTGCTTACCGTTTTTGACCAGGCTAAATGTTCTGCAGCTGATACCATTGATATCGTTGTTTTCAAAGTAAACCCCGGATTGTATGTTCCTACAGCTTTTTCGCCTAACAGTGATGGACTTAACGACTTATTCAGGCCTATTCCGGTGGGAATGAAGCTAATTACCTTTTTCAAAGTTTATGACCGCTGGGGCAAACTCATGTATTCATCAACCGGCATGGGCGAGGGCTGGAATGGAAAGTATGGTGGAAAAGAACAAGATTCGGGTACATTTGTATGGGTGGCAGAAGGTGTAGATTTTACCGGCAAAAAGATAAGTAAAAAAGGATTCGTAGTGCTTTTAAAATAAAACAAAACCAGCTAGCGTTTAATAGAAAAATCCAACATGCGTAATAAAGTGTCGGCGGGATTAAATTTAGCAAGCTCCCCAGACAGCAATTTTATGTAATTTAGGGTCTATTCTAATCGTTTGGCCGTACCCATTTAGATATGATATTCAATGAAAAAAATATTTTTCCTCTTCCTATTTTCCATTTTCTTTTTTACTGGCTTCGCAAATCATATCAAAGGAGGATTTTTTACTTATCAATATAAGGGGCCAGGGATAGCAAACCCGGCCAATTTGAGGTATGATATCACCCTTACGGTCTACATGCTTTGCGGTCCGAGCGCGGGTCAGCTCACCAATCCTATCAATTTCTCTTTTTTCAGTACAGCATCTGGTGGATTTATTCAAAATAGAAGTGTCAATATCACCAATCGGTATGATTTAAGCAAAAATAGCGATGAGCCTTGCATTACAGGGGATCAACGAGCCTGCTATTACCATATCGTAATTTATTCCTTATCAGATGTAGAACTTGCCCCTCTTGCCGGAGGTTATACAATCTCCTACCAACGTTGTTGTAGAATCAACAACATGGAAAATGTAATTAACTCCTCTTCAGTTGGCAACACCTATACAATCGCCATTCCGGGAAGCAATGCTCCATTCAACACTCAAACTAACAGCAGTCCGCAATTTCCGGTTAATGATACTGCAGTTGTTTGTGAAAATAATTTTTTTACACTCCCCTTTCAATCTACCGATCCGGATGGGGATTCATTAGCGTATTCACTTTGCGGGGCGTTCACCGGTGGCTCTGTAGCAGATGCTGCACCGAATACTGCAGCAGGGCCGCCATATTCTATTGTACCTTACACAAATCCATTTAACGGCACTCAACCCATGGGATCAGGGGTAACGATAAATCCAGTCACCGGCCTGATTAGTGGCATCGCCCCAGGTATAACAGGAAGTGGTGAATATGTAATCTGTGTATGTGTAAGAGAGTACCGTAACGGCATTCAAATAGCTGAAACAAGAAAAGAACTTCATGTAAAAGTGGGCAACTGTGATCCAATCAGGGTGATGCTCGATCCACAGTATATCACCTGTGATGGTTTTACCCTCAACTTCAGTAACAATAGCCCCAGCCCTACAATCACTTCACATTTTTGGGATTTTGGTGTGCTTAGTCTTGCAAATGATACGTCTAACCAACCAACTCCAACTTACACTTATGCAGATACGGGTACTTATTTATTGACCCTGATTGTAAATCGTGGCCAGCCATGTTC
>JBKJPO010000566.1:0-3404 GCA_046595095.1 Chitinophagaceae bacterium | reverse complement strand
GCACAACTGCTGCAATCTTTGGTGGAAATGGTACCGGGACCTCCTTGCAGCGCAACTGGCCGAGTGTAGGTTTTAACCAGTATTATAATAATGGTAGTAAGTATATATCAAATGTCTATGGGGCTGTACAATACCTGGATCCTACGAATGGCTACATGACGATTGACATGTTTCCTACTGGCATTGCTGATGCAACTGTAGGTCCTTTAAGACGTGCGCTGGTAATTGCCAATAATGGAAATATTGGTATTAGAAACAATCCAGCTAATACCTCTCTTTATGTAAGTAAGTCGGGTAATAGTGATGGCTCGGCTATTTTTGCCGGAACAAATTATGCATCATATTTCCATTATGCCTCTACAGAAGATATATATATACGGGCAGGTAAACCAGGCAGCTATGTATACCTCAATGATATTCCGAACGGCGATGTAATCATGGGGGGAGGTTCATCGTATGTGGGCATTAATACATCCACGCCTACTTATCCATTAGAAATACGGCAGACGGGAGCAACAGGTCTAATAATGGTGGCACCTGACCAGGCTTTTAATAACTGGGAGCAGGTGGTAGGTTTATATAATGGAGGTCCTCAATCTTCCCTGAAGTTGATCTATAATGGCCAGATGAAAATATTTTTCAGGCCAACAGATGGAGAGTTGGTTTCCGTGTCGGACAAGAGGTTAAAAAATAATATCAGGCCTCTTTCGTCTTTACTCGATAAGATTTTGCAGCTGCGCCCTGTTGAATATGAATTGAAATATGATAACCCCAAACGTGAAAAAACCATGGGGTTTATTGCACAGGATGTGCAAAAGATATTCCCTGAAATGGTTTCCGTTTATCCCAACACAGTTACAAAAGGGAAAATGATAGATGATTTCCATGCCCTGAATTACAATGCTTTTAAAATATTGGCGATTAAGGCCGTGCAAGAAGAACAAAAACTGGTAGTTGATTTACAAAACCAACAGGCCGGGATCATTCGCCTGCTGGAATCTGTGGAGAAAAAATTACTTTCAAAAAATAGTGCGCAGTAAAATCATTTTTATGAAAAATATTACCTTGTTTTTTCGTTTCACTTTTATTCTCATATTCCCTGGCATACCCAATATATTATTTGCTCAGAATATGGGGATAGGGACATCTAATCCGAGCCGTGCGAAGTTAGAAATCTCTGGTGCAACAGGACCCACGACTGCCATCTTCGGCGGTGAAACGACGGGTATATCTTTCCAATATAATTGGCCGGGTATTGGATTTAATCACTATCACGAATTTGGCGACCGTTATATAAGTAATGGGTATGCAGCCAAACAATACCTTGACCCAAACTTAGGATACATGTTCCTTGATATGTATGGCAATGGTATCGCCAATACAAATACAAATGCCGGTATAAGAGCCTTGTCAATTAGTAATGCTGGTAATATTGGTATTAAGACAAATCCTGCGAATGCGTCTTTGTATATAATTAAAGCGGGGAACCCGGACGGTGCGGTTGTATTTGGCGGGACCAGTTATAACTGCCATTTCAAATACGGCACCCAGGAGCATACTTATATTCGTGGCGGACGTTATGGAAGCAGGATTTATTTAAATGATATCGCAACCAACAGTGTTGTTTTTGGCTCGGGCAATAGCATGTTAGGAATCAATACGGGGAATCCGACATATACCCTGGAGATAGTCCAGAATAATAACAGGGGCTCTGCATTAAAATTAATAGATCCCGATTTTGATTTCCATAACTGGAAATGGAACGTGACGTATAGTTATCTAAACAACGGCCATTCTAATTTGGAAATTCATTATAGCGGAGGAGCAAATGGATTTTTTACTTACGACGGACAATATGCTTCTAATTCCTCTGATCGAAGGATCAAAACAAATATTCAACCCCTTGCGGATATATTGGCTAAAGTAAATCTATTGCAGCCCTCTGTTTATGAAATGAAAGATCATAATGACGGCAATGAAAAAACCTTTGGATTTATTGCCCAGGATGTAAAGCCACTATTTCCCGGCCTTGTAAGCGTACATAGTCTAAAAGAGGATTCAATCAACCAGATACCAGACCTGCATGGACTAAATTATACCGGCTTTAGTGTTATAGCTATAAAAGCCCTGCAGGAACAATATGAACAAATACAGGATTTGCAAAAAGAACAGGAAATTCTAATGCAACGACTTAAAGCCTTGAATAAAAAAATCGATGAAGGGGTTCCAGGTAATAACTAATATTTTTTTTATAGTATAAAATAAATCGTAGGAAAATAATTGTATTAAGTATAGTCGTCTTATTGTGCGCTGATTACTGACAAAGCAGCCAAAGAATCTAATTTTGATTTCTGCGGTATTACTATTCCTAAAAACAGCAAAGAACTTTATTCGATCAGCTACGCTCAATTTGTTGTGCCGCTAATAAAAGCAGTACAAGAACAGCAATTAATTATTGAAACATTACAAACGCAGGTTGAGGCAGCAAAGGCTGAAATCCCAATACAAAATCAGAAGCAACAAAAAGTAATTGATGATTTAAAAGCAAGGCTGGAAAACCTGGAAAAGCTGGTGATAAAATAAATTTAACTTCCTGATACTAACTTTTTAGAGTCTTAATTTAATAACAACTAAAACTGTTGTTAGAAAAACTGCTTTGAAGTGCTATCACTTTGAGTGGCTAGCTCATTCCACCTAATAGCTGGTTATCCCCGTCTAATCAATTTATATTTGATAATCTTTCCAGGCTAGCTAACTTCTATTCTCAAATATGGGGATCCAATTCAAGAACAGCACTTTTACTACTTGCAAAATAATAATGCCAATGAAGTATCGCAAATTCCGGGCACTACTTATTTCACCATTTTGGAATTAGAGAGGTCATGCACAAAATGTCGGTATTGGTCTCACTACTCCCGACAGGGCAAAATTTGAACTGAATAGTGTAGCTGGTGCCGGTATTCAACTGCTCTTTTTGGTGGCAAAAAAGTATAACCATGAAAATAATCATCATCAGTTTGTTGCTATTCCTGTCTTTTACCGGTTGCGATATTACAAAGAAAAGTGATAAAGCCGTGGTCCGGAAGAATGAATCCTGGTACCTGAAAGGCTACACTTATTCAGATGGAAGCGCCAACAAGTATGTATTCAATAAGAATTCTTTTGAATATTTTCCAGTCAAACCTGAAGAAAGCTCCACTGGTAATTATGATGGGGGTACTTATGTAAAGAAGCAGCCGGAACTGGAAAAGTTTTATAAAGTTGTTGATCTTATCAAGTCTGCTTATGAGACAAGGCTTGATCATACAGGGAACCGGGAAAAGGGCACCGGAAGGATAGAAATCCAGGAAGAAAATGCTTCCACAGTATTTATCCTGTTGGCCAAGTCAACATGGCGGCAACAG
>JBKJPO010000574.1:0-4657 GCA_046595095.1 Chitinophagaceae bacterium | reverse complement strand
GCGACCTGTTGAAACACGAGATTATGGATCTTTATTCAGCAGAAGAACAGATCATAGAAGCATTGCCTGCAATGATCGAAAAAGCAAAAAATCCAACACTCATTAAATTACTCAGTGACCATTTGAAAACCACCGAAGAGCATTTAGACCGGTTGAAAATGATCCAGGAATTATTAGCATCCGGAGATGAATCAACAGATAAGGGTGGCGAAAATAAGGGATTTTTTTCCAGGCTCTTTGGAGGCTCAGGAAGCCATGGCCATGCATGCAAAGGAATGGAGGGCCTGATTACAGAAGGTGAGAGAGTTATGAGTGAGGATATGAGTGAAGAAGTTAAAGATGCAGCAATAATTGCCGCAGCACAAAAGATAGAGCACTATGAAATTTGCGGATATGGTACAGCGAAAGCTTACGCCAGGGAGTTGAATCTTGGTGATGTGGCAGAATTACTGGAGGATACGCTGAAGGATGAATATAAATCTGATGACCTCTTAACTGATCTCGCAGTAGGCAGGTTGAATGAAAAAGCCATGACTGCTGATGGTGATAATAATAGAAAAGGCATGAAGTACCAGGAATACGCAACTAATGGCCATGCGGTGGAAAAAAGCAACAATTCATCTGGTGTTTATGAAGTTTCGGGTAAATCGAAATCAGGAAAATCAGGGGTATCAAAACAATCTGCTGGTAGGGGTACTGCAAAGATTTCCAAATCATCCGTGAGCACCGCACCGGTTAAAACATCTCTAGGAAAAGCTTCTTCATATGGATCTGCAAAAAAGAGTACAGCCAAAGGTGTAAGCAAATCCACTACCGCATCGAAGACAGGAACCAAAGGATCAAGTAGTTCATCAAATAGCGCAAGAGGTAGTTCTTCAAAAGACTTGAAAGGCGGTTCTTCAAAAGGCGTTAGTAAATTCGCATCAAAAACTGCTTCAAAATCTGCGTCCAAAGGAGCATCAAAATTATCAGCTAAGTCGGAATCAAAAACCTCTTCATCGAGGTCTACACCTGGATTACGAAAGGAAGCGACTGGCAAAAGTAGCATTTCGAGGTACGGAGCGGTAAGCGTATCGAAAAATGGAAAAGCATCTGCTGGCAGTACATCAAAAAGTAAAACCGGCTCAGTCACAAAAATATCAGGTTCGCGCGGAGGTTCAAAGGGTGGTGCCAACAAAGTTACCAGCAGCAGGGGCCGCAGACGATAAATTTAGAGGGGTAGAAATACAATGCGGGCGGAGATTATTCTCCGCTCTTTCTTTTATTATATTTTTTAAAAGCTTTTTCAACTTTTATTGAAGTGAATAAACCGGGGAAATCGGTGATTATACCATCTACTCCAATCTTTATGAGATAAATAATCCTCTCCATTTCGTTGACGGTCCAGGGGACAAGCTTCAATTGCATTGCTTTACAATTCTTTACTAATAATTCATTTACCAAAACATGTTCGGGTGAATATATAGTTGGTGTAAATCCAAGATTCTGTACCTGTGTCTTTAAGTCACGGTTGTCGAGGGCTGAAATGAGTACCGCTGTCTTTATATGCGGATAGTCCCGGTGCAACACCTGCAATGTCCTAAAATCAAAAGATTGAATAATCACCCGGTTGCTTAATTTCTTATCGATGATTACTTTCATCAGTTCATTGACAAATTCTCCTGGCGGTGGATGATATAAGTGATCAGTGGCTGGAAGAGATTTTGTTTCTATGTTGAAATAAGGCAACGGTAGTGCATTCTTTCTTACATAAGATTCTACGGAGTCAATAAGATCTGAGAGCCTTGGTTTAGCGACGCGCAATTTTGCCTGTAGAGGAAACCGGGGATGAGTTTTAGAACCAACATCAAATTGAACTGTTTCTGCATACTCCATTTCATAAATATTGAACTTCCGTTCATCTTTTGCATTGATGAAAGTACCATCAGCCCTGGTGGTTAGTTCATGGTTGTAAAATGGTTCATGAGATACCATTACTTGCTTGTCCCTGGTTATCACAACATCTAATTCTAATGTAGTGACACCAATGTCCAGGGCCTTAAGCATAGCAGGTATCGTATTTTCGGGCATGATGCCCCTGCAACCACGATGACCTTCTACATCGAATCCCGGTAAATTTATTTTCTTCAGTTGTTGGATTATGGCAGCATGGTTTAAATTACCGACGATACAGGGGAATAAAATAATCAAGAACAGGATACAATACTTCATTGCATGCTCACGGGAGCCTTTATATTTTGTAAAGTTAACGTAGAAGCGTAAACGCATTAATCGGACAAAATATTCACCGGTGGAACAGTAAGCCGGTTATCATCATCTTCGTCATTTTTTTTATCGTCTTCTATGCTTTGCTTAATGTCCTCTTGCTCTGATTTGATTAACTCGGCATCAGGTTCAAGTGGATGAGATTTGCCCGTATATGCATTTTTGATATCCTCCTCAGTGATTTCATCATTGATATCACTAAGGTGCCGGTGTATCACATCCCGCGTTGCATCATAAGGCGAAGCATCTACTTTTGGAGCTTTAGCACGTTTATTCTTTTTTTCATCATTTGGCATAAAATCAATTTTAGAAAATATACACTAATTAATATGCCAATGGATGCCTTTCCTAAAGAATTAACCCAAAAATCATATTAAAACTTTTACCATCTGCCTATAAATACTGATTAAACCATTAACCTTGATTAACCTTAAATCAAAGTTAGTTAACCAGTTATGAACTTTCGAGGGTATAGTTTTGAGGCTGAATATCTCAAACTGCCTTTTATGAAAATATTTCTATTTCTCCTCTTCAGCCTTTTAATCATGCCTGCTATATACGCTCAAAAATCAGGCAGCCTGCTTAGAGGGCAGCTTACAGACAGTATTAATAGGAGCATCATTGATAATGCTACTATTTCATTAATAACTGCGGTAGATTCATCATTGCTCAGCTTTACCAGGTCTGATTCAAATGGCAGATTTAGTTTTAAGAACATTACCCCGGGTAAGTACAGGTTATCGGCTACGCATACGGCCTACCACACAACCTGGAAAAACTTTGAGATAACAGGTGACCGGGAAAAAGATCTCGGATTCGTACTAATGACAGATAAAACTGTTCTCAAAGAAATACTCATTAATGCAGAGAAACCTCCGGTTGTGATGAATGGAGATACGCTTGAATTCAATGCGGCTTCTTTTCGCACCAAACCAAATGTTCATTCAATTCCTTTAAACGAATCTCCGAAGATTTTCGCTCTGTTACATCTTTGAAATAAACAGACAATCCATTTTCATAAGGATAAGCACTCACTTCAAACCACTTTGCCAATGAGATATAATAATCTTCAAAATGAACAACCTGCTTTGTGTCTACTGCCTGGTAGTATTTATTACAAGAGTGTGAATCAATGCTATCAGAAAATACTTCCCAAAGTTGATTTCCCACTATTTCATTCTTAGGCGTTTGCAATTGCTTTTCAGGCTGGTTGTTCCAATATGCATCATATAAAAAATTATACTTCCTCACAAATTTGTATTACTTAATCTTTGAGAATGCATATTATTTCAAAGAATCCCCGGCTACGTTTGTAATTTGAAATAAAACTAAAGCGATCAAAAAAAATGAGGCTTTAGCGAGCCTCATTTATCAATTACATATGGTGAATGACGGAGTTATTTTGTCACTATTACTTTCTGTGTAGTTTCGCCGTCCTTACTTTTTACTTTTAAAATGTAGATCCCATTTTTTTGTTCAGTAATTTCGCGAAGCGGTATCATGTTATTACCCATATTCACAGGTAGATTGAAAGTCTTCACCAAACGACCTGTTATTTCTGATATGTAAACAGTGACTACTGATTTTTCTGACGATTCCAGGGACAACCATGCTTCTCCTTTTACAGGATTTGGGAAGATCAAAGTAGTTCTTTTCGCATCATTGCGGGATCTTAATAAAACTGTACTACTATATTTAGTGACCCCATTTTTTCCAATAATGCGTATCCTGTAAAATGTCGCCAGATCATTATTATTTTGGATATAACGGTATGCATATTCCGCCAAACCTGATCTTCCATCTGCAGGAATGTTTACCAGCTTTTTGAATACCCGGTTATCGCTACTATATTCAATCTCATAATCAGCAACCAGATCATTATTATTGACCTCCCATCTTAATTCTGTAAACTTCCCCGAAAGAAAGGCATCAAATCTTGTAATATCAACATTCAAAGTATTACAAACAGAATCGAACTGGATGGTTACTGAGTCAATCGAGTATGCGGGGCATTGAGTATGCAATTGCTGGGTAACATAATAGGTGCCTGGTTTATTAACTGTGATGCTGGTACCTGTTGTTGCCCCAACGATATTTCCATTTGTTGTATTCCAGTTATAAGTAGAAGTTGAGAGTGGGTTGTAAACATCGATTGTTGTAGAAGGCATTGTTCCGCAGAAATATATCAAGTAAGCATTTGCATCCACCTTTGGATAATCAAACATTTTATAAGGTGCAACAAAATCTTTTAATTCTGCAGTAAACGATGTGGAAGCCCTTGTTTTTATTAGGACCCTTATAAAAGGTGAACCGCAGGGATTGTTAGAATAGGAGGCCGGCTCAATACCCAGCTTGGTTAGATTTACAGAAAATTCCATGAACTGCCTTTGTA
>JBKJPO010000572.1:0-2660 GCA_046595095.1 Chitinophagaceae bacterium | reverse complement strand
TTCTTTCAAGCGACATGCTTGACATCATTTTTGAAAATCGGAACAAAGCCTACGGGGCATATATCTTAAGAAAAGAGTATAACAGTAGATTGGCCAAGGCATTGCTTGCTGTAACCGGGTTGATACTCATGTTTTCCATTTACATGCTCTTACCCAAAGCGAATCCTGCTATACATGGATCGATAGGGCCAGTAATTGAGTTTAGCACAGCTACTAAAAATCCGGAGCCTAAGCTAAAAGAGCCAGAAATAAAACCAAAAGATAACAAACAGGCTGTAGTAAAAGGTAGTACGCCTGTGATTGTGCCAGATAGAAATGCAGATTCACTAATTGCTACCAATGCAGAACTCATTCAATTTAAGATTGGGACTGAAACGGTGAAAGGTGATACATTAACGGGGGTACATGTACCGGGAGATGGACCAGGGAACCCGGTAGAAACAATTGAACCCGAAATTGTAGTACCTGCCATTGATAAAACTAAACCGATCGATAATCCAGAAGTAGAACCATTATATCCAGGAGGAATGAAAGCTTTTGTGCAATACCTGGAGCGTAATCTCCGAAGCCCTGAAGATATTGATGCAGGTAATACTGTTTCAGTTAATGTAAGATTCGTGGTGAATTATGATGGAACCTTGAAAAGTTTTTCGGTTATTCAAACAGGTGGACAGACTTTTGATGAGGAAGTATTACGCGTTTTGAAGAAAATGCCAAAATGGATACCCGGGCAAACGAGGGGTGAGGCGGTGTCGGTTTATTATACGATTCCGGTGAAGTTTACGACCCCGGAGTAAAAACAGTTAGGAGTTATGAATTATGAATTATGATTTTATAGAGACATTTGCTCAACTCATAATTCATAATTCATAACTAAAATTATTATCTTGCTCATCCCAAAAAACTAAAAAAATGAGTTTAGAAGAATTTGAGGAAAACATCACGCCAAGGCAGAAAAAATATGTGACAATGAAATCGATAATGGACTATGCTTTTGGTGTGTTTTATATTGGTATGGGGATCTTGTTCCTGTTTGCAGAGAAATTTAACCTGAAGCTGGAAGTTACAGAATCACCCATAATGAAGATTTTCGCAGGCCTGATGATAGTTTATGGACTCTTCCGAATCTATCGTGGTTACAAAAAAAAATATTTAATTGAAAGGCCCTGAAAAACTTAAGATTTTGGTAAAGCATACTCATTCCCGATTTTTGCTGCAAACAATTGCTTGTTTTTTCGTCATAATAATTACAAGCTGTAGTGGAAAAAATGTTCGCACGGATATAGATACAGCCAATTCCGGTCTCATTCATATCAGTGTTGACGAATCCTTTAAGCCAATCATCGATTCACAAATACAGGTTTTTGAAGCCACTTTTCCAAAGGCAAAGATTATGGTAGAATACAAACCAGAGGCTGAATGTTTAAGAGATCTCATCAAAGACAGTACGAGGATGATTATTGTTACAAGAGGGCTCTTACGCGAGGAAGAAGCATTTTACAAAGATTCGATAAAGTTTGTGCCGCGGTGGGATAAAGTTGCTAATGATGCAATAGCATTGATTGTAAATAATAAATCTACGGATACTACGATCACGATGGCAAAATTAAGAGGTCTTTTAGAAGGAAATACCGGTGATAAGGAAAAAATCGTATTTGATGGGCTAAGTGCCACCAGCACAGTAAGATTCGTGAAAGATTCAATTTTAAAAGGGAAAGAGTTTAGCACAAAAAATGTTTTTGCAGCTAAAAGCAGCCAGGAAGTGATCGATTATATCGCTGCAAACAATGGTGCTATAGGATTGGTAGGCGTTAGCTGGATAGGAAATAAGGAAGATACTGCGCAGCTGTCATTTCTTAAGAAAGTTAAAATTGTTGCTGTAGAGTGTGTTGCTTGTGATGGGACACCATATATAAAACCATACCAGGCCAACATTGTAACTAAGCGATACCCCTTGGTACGCGGTTTGTATTACATCGTCAAAGAAAATTATGATGGCCTCGGAGGAGGGTTCGCAGATTGGCTTACTTACGAAAAAGGACAATTGATATTTTGGCGGGGATATTTGGGGCCAACAAAAATGAAACTAACTGTACGTGATGCCACTTTGAATTAAACAAATAAGTAAAAAAAATAATCTGATGCGAAAATTTAAAATGATTTTTCTAGTGTTGCCTGCAGTGTTTGCAGTAAACATCCTGTTTGCACAAAGCCGTGATGAGGGTAAGAAATTTTTATACTACGAACGGAATAATAGTGCAATTTCCACCCTGGGAAAAGTGGTGGCTACGAATCCTGCTGATCTAGAAGCTGTGTATTGGCTGGGCCAGGCACATCTTGCTAAAGAAGATGTGGAAGGGGCAAAAAAATTATACCAGCAGAGCCTGGCAGCAAATTCGAGTGCACCATTGCTATTGGTTGGCATGGGTCATATAGAATTGATTGAAGGGAAAAAAAATGAGGCACGCAATCGTTTTGAAACAGCAATTAGCTTAAGCAAAGGGAAAGAGCCCGCAGTATACAATGCTATTGCAAGGGCAAATGTTGAAGCTAAAGCTGGTGACGCTGCATATGCAGTAGACAAGGCTAAGATTGCAGTTGAGAAAGATAAAAAGAGCGCTGAATATAGTATCACACTTGGTGATGCGTATCGTAAGATG
>JBKJPO010000512.1:0-10284 GCA_046595095.1 Chitinophagaceae bacterium | reverse complement strand
CTGCAATAAACCTGTAATCGCTGCAGTTAACGGTGTAGCTGCTGGCGCAGGTGCTAATATTGCCCTTTGTTGTGACATTGTAATTGCTGCAAATTCCGCATCATTTATCCAGGCCTTTTCAAAGATTGGATTGGTGCCTGATAGTAGTGGTACTTTTTTTCTGCCCAGGCTTATTGGTATGCAAAAAGCTTCGGCGCTTATGATGCTTGGCGATAAAGTTCCTGCTGCAGAAGCGGAAAAGCTGGGCATGATTTACAAAACATTTCCTGATGAGGCATTTGTTGATGAGTCTATGAAGTTAGCTGATAGCCTTGCTTCAATGCCTACGCGTGGCCTGGCCTATATCAAGGAAGCTTTGAATAAATCATTTTCCCAAACCCTGGAACAACAATTAGTTACCGAAGATAAATTACAGCAAAAAGCTGCGGATACTTCTGATTTCAAAGAAGGCGTTGCAGCGTTTTTGGAAAAAAGACCGGCAATATTTTCCGGCAAATAATTTTAAATTTTAATTGATGGCATTTTACGAATTCAATGGTTTCAGACCAGTAGTTCATCCCGACGCATTTGTGCATCCGGCTGCTACAGTTACGGGTAATGTTATCATTGGTGCAGATGTTTATATCGGACCTGGAGCGGCATTGCGTGGGGATTGGGGTAAAATCATAATAGAGGATGGCTGTAACGTACAGGAAAATTGTACCATCCATATGTTTCCAGGGATAACGGTACTGCTTAAACGAGGAAGTCACATCGGTCACGGTGCGGTAATTCACGGTGCCACTATAGGAAACAATTCTCTCGTGGGGATGAATGCAGTGATCATGGATAATGTGCAGCTTGGCGATGAATGTATCGTGGGTGCATTATGCTTTATCAAAGCTGACGAGATAATTCCGGCACGCAGCCTCATTGTAGGTAATCCCGGGAAAATAATAAAACAGGTCTCTGATGAAATGATCAACTGGAAAACAGCAGGAACAGAACTATACCAACAATTACCCGCAGAAATGTATTTGGGATGGAAACCTTGCGAACCTTACGAAGAAATACCCGAGAATTATCCTCCTATGCCATCTTCATACAAAACATGGAACGAATTTAGAAAAGATTGATCAACGAATATCTTTCCAGATCATTCGCTCATTTTTTGCAGAATCTCTGAATCCAGGGATCTTTCCATCACCCTTTCCCGTTAGTCCACCATCAGGGGCACCCATATATTTACAAAGACTATCATAAACCGCACTCATTTGATCGCAACACACAGCGGGCACATAATACACGGTATTTCCACGAAAGTCAAATTCGCTAACAGACCTGGGTGGGTTTTGCCTGGCTTCCTGTTGTAACTGCTTGATCATTTCTGATATACAGGTGGGCATTTGTCTTTGTTGTTGCTGTCGGCTGCTATTACAAGCCGAAAGGCAAAACAAAAGAAGCAATGATTTGAAACAATTCATTTTTGCGATTTGAAGCATAAATACAAATTTAATTCCTAAAAACTTTCATGACCTTTGCGCCAAGAAAAATAATATGGAAAGAACAAATTTTATTGACCTAATCAAGATATTTTGCCATAGTGGACATGGAGGAGCAGGCAGTCGTCATTTTATGCGTACAAAATATAGCGCCATGGCTGGTCCGGATGGAGGAGATGGTGGTAGGGGCGGTAATATAATTCTTAAAGGAAATACACAACTATGGACTTTATTGCATCTCAGGTATTTCAAGAACGTTGTTGCAGATGATGGAGAGAATGGTAGTAAAAATAATTCCACCGGCAAAGATGGGAAAGATATAATTATTGAAGTACCCCTTGGTACCGTTGCCCGCGCCGAACTAACCGGATTGCAAGAAGTGGAGATCCTTGAAGATGGACAGGAAGTTATTTGGATCAAAGGTGGACGGGGTGGCCTGGGCAATAGCAATTTTAAGACATCAACAAACCAGGCACCCGAATATGCACAACCTGGAGAAGACGGAATAGAAGGTTGGAAAGTACTCGAGCTGAAGGTGCTTGCTGATGTTGGGCTTGTAGGTTTTCCAAACGCAGGTAAATCGACCTTGCTTTCGGTCATCACAGCCGCTAAACCCAAGATCGCCGATTATGCATTTACGACGCTGATCCCACAACTTGGGATAGTTGATTATCGTGAGGGTAAAAGTTTTTGTATTGCTGATCTGCCCGGGATCATTGAAGGCGCTGCTGAAGGAAAGGGTTTAGGTCATCGTTTCCTGAGACATATTGAACGCAACCCGGTTTTGCTATTCCTGATTCCTGCCGACAGTAAGGATCACAAAAAAGAATTTGAAATTCTTATAAACGAATTGCAGGTATACAATCCGGAGTTGCTCGACAAACAATTCATCATCGCAATCAGCAAATCGGATATGCTCGACGATGAACTTAAAGAAGCGATCAAAAAGGAATTACCGCCAAATATTCCCAGCTTGTTCATCTCATCACTTGCATCCCAGGGGCTCTCCGAACTCAAAGACTTATTATGGAAATCTTTGAATACCGATAAAGCGGCCTGATGAAAAGTATCCGGCGGTACGTTACGGCGTTTTATAAAAATGAATCAAAAGCTTATCTTTTAGTGATAGGATTTTTGCTTACTGTTCTGATATATCTTAATTACTGGCAAGGCTTAGAAAATAAATATGCATCTGGGTATGACAGCTGGATAGAAAACTTTATAGGCAGTTTCCTGATGTATTTCCTGGTATTCGCCGCTGCATTTTTTTTCCAAATATTTTTTTCCAAAGACAGAGATTTTTTCAAAACCAAATGGTTCTGGATTATTCTTGTAGCAGCACCTCTCATCTTTTCATTCCGGGTAAATTTTCATTTTTTTTATGCACTGTTGCCAGGTATTAAAACAATGGGAATGGAATTTTTTCATTCATTTGATCTCTTCATCAAAACCGTTTGTACGATCCTGCCCATTTATTTTATCTGGATGGTTAAGGATATGGGGGTGATGAAATTTTATGGCACCCTCCGCCTTAAAAATCTTTCTCCATACTGGAAAATGCTTTTGCTCATGGTGCCATTGATTGCAATTGTAAGCACACAGCATGATTTTCTACAGAAGTATCCGAGAGCACAGGTTTTGCCTGGGTTCCCCGCTTATGAGCCTAATGATTTATGGCAATTGATTCTTTATGAACTGAGCTACGGCTTTAATTTTTTAAGTATAGAATTATTTTTTCGTGGGTTCCTGGTGATGGCACTTATAAAATATTGTGGTACAAAATGTATCATCCCGGTGGCTTGCTTTTATGTTGCGATACATATGGGTAAACCAATGGGGGAAGCTATAAGCAGTTTTTTTGGTGGAGCTTTGTTGGGGATAATTACATATCATACCAAAAGCATCTGGGGTGGATTAATTATTCATGTCGGGATAGCCTGGATGATGGAAATAGGCGGTGCCATTGGCAGATATACCACATAGAGAGGGAGAGTTCACACCACATAGAAACATAGTTCACATAGGAAATACTATGTTTCTAATGTGCCTATGGGGTTAATTATACCAGATTGAGAGAAGGTTGACATAGGAAATACGATGTTTCTTATTGCCCCTATGTCGTGAATTCTTACTTTCGATTAGAAAATTTAGAATATGAACAACAGTAAAATTGCGGGGATCGGTTACTATGTTCCCGAAAAGGTTGTTACAAATGATGATCTTAAAAAGTACATGGATACGAGTGATGAATGGATACAGGAGCGAACAGGAATCAGGGAACGACGCTATGCAAAAAGATTTGGTGAAACTACAACAACAATGGGTGTGGAGGCAGCAAAGATTGCTATAGAACGAGCAGGAATTACTGCACTGGATATTGATTTTATTGTATTTGCAACCCTTAGCCCGGATTATTTTTTCCCTGGATGTGGCGTTCTTCTTCAGCGTGCAATGCAGATGAAAGAGATCGGTGCACTCGATGTGCGTAATCAATGCAGTGGTTTCGTTTATGCCATTTCGGTAGCTGATCAATTTATAAAAACCGGGAAATACAAAAATATCCTGGTAGTGGCTGCAGAAAAGCATTCATTTGGACTTGACTTCAGTACACGTGGAAGAAATGTAAGTGTAATCTTTGGAGATGGTGCCGGTGCATTAGTCTTACAACCGACCCAAGAAGGCAGGGGCATTTTAAGCACGCACCTCCACAGTGATGGGGGATCTGCAGAAAGTCTTGCCATGTATAATCCTGGTACTCATGCCAATCACTGGATCGCGGAGCCAGTTGCAGATTTTGATGAAGCCGAAATTGGGGAGATGTTTATGAGCCATAAAATGCTGGATAAGGCGCAGAATTTCCCTAATATGGATGGGCAAGCCGTGTTCAAAAAAGCGATTGTAAAATTTCCGGAAGTTATCATGGAAGCATTGGCAGAAAATAATCTTTCCATAAGTGATCTAAACCTACTTATTCCGCACCAGGCCAACCTGAGGATAAGTCAATTTGTTCAACAGAAACTAAAGTTGACCGACGAGCAGGTTTATAATAATATCCAGAGTTATGGGAATACGACTGCTGCATCTATTCCAATTGCATTATGTGAAGCCTGGGAGAAAGGACTAGTGAAAAAAGACGATCTTATTTGCCTTGCTGCGTTTGGAAGCGGTTTTACCTGGGGAAGTGCGTTGATAAGATGGGAGTAAAACCAATGTTAATGATTAATGGGGCGAAAAATATTTTAATGAAAAGAAAAATTTTATACTTTATAAATCCAATCTCGGGAACGAGTAAAAAGTCGGGGCTTGAGGAGGCATTGAATAAAGCCACTACAGCAAAAGGTATTGAATGCGAGGTTGCACATACTGATGCTAATGCTAATTATATCGGGCTGCGGGAGAAAATATTAAGCGAAAAAATAACTGACATTGTTATATGTGGTGGTGATGGGTCTGTGAACCAGATCGGGCAAAATCTATTGGGACTATCAGTAAATATTGGAATTATTCCCATGGGTAGCGGGAATGGGCTTGCATTTACAGCAGGTATTCCAAAAACTATTTCCAAAGCTCTTGAAATAATTTTTACTGGGAAAGTAAAAGAAATTGATGGGTTCAGAATTAATAATCGCTTTAGCTGTATGCTTTGCGGCCTCGGGCTTGATGCACAGGTTGCTGCTGATTTCGCTAATCAGCAAAAAAGAGGACTCGCGAGTTATATACGGCAGTCAACGTTAAATTTTTTTTCTGCAAAACCATATCCTTTTGAAATTACAATCAAAGGAACAACCATCACGACCGAAGCATTTTTCATTTCAATTGCAAATAGTAACCAGTTTGGCAACAATTTTACAATAGCACCCAAAGCAAGTCTTACAGATGGATTGCTTGATATAGTTATCGTAAAAAAAATGAGCAAGCTCAGAATGATTTGGGCAGTGGTTAAACAATTAAGAAATGGTGAAGTGTTAGACCTTCAGGGTGAAACTTATGCAAAAGCAGATATCCTATATTTCCAGACCTCAAGGTTAAAGATTGCCAATCCTATGATGGCGCCATTGCATATCGATGGCGAGGCTGTGGAATCTGATCTTCATTTTAATATTGAAATTATTCCTAGGGCATTAAAGTTATTACAACCGGGGTAAAAGATTCTGCAAACCTTCTCATTTCTTGATAGGTATTAAAATCGCGAAAGATTATAAATTACTTCACCAACCTCTTTACATCCTTAAACGACTGAACATTACTCCCTCTCTTCAATGAAGCATGTATCTCTTTTTTTTCCCTTGCTGTAAGATGAAAATTAAGTGAAGCACCTTTATCATTCGTTTCCGGGAAATACATAAAAGTCACTCTGCGGAAATTGCTGTCCAACAAAGAACGCACGTATGCGAGCTGATCATTTTGAAAATATTCCTGTAGTTTATTCCAGTTGTACTGAACGATGGTTGCCGGTTTTGTGATCATTCCCGTTATAGCTTCTGTATCGTATGGATGATCCCAGCCACCGCGCTTGGTATCACGAATTTGAATCATCAATACACCACGGGTATTTTCCTGGATCCATTCTTTGAAATTGTAAATAAATCTTATAGCAGTTTCCTGGCCAAAATTATCCCGAAGCCCTGCATCCATTACATCAATTACCGGGGTGGAAGGCAACCAAACATTTGGAAGTACGTAAGGAAAAGTTGCATTCATGCGTAGCGCGGTAAGCACGCGAATATTAAACGGATCCTGTTTGGAGAACATCGCTCCAAAGTCAATAGCGTCGGGACTTATTACAGTAGTATCGCTTTGAGCCGAAGGGGACTGCATCATAAAACTGAGTGGCTGTGTTCCGATCATTAGTTTTCTTCCATCACGAGTTACAACTGAGTTAAAAATAATGAGCGGGATGTTACCCTGGTGTTCATCAAACGTGTATTCTTTTATAGTTTTATTGAGAAAGCCATGAGTATTTTGGTTAAGTTTTTGTTCGAAAGCATAACCCCGGTCTTTGACATAACTGTATGGCCCAACCGAAAATTTCTGCGATGGAGCAAGTAAGTCCCTTGCGATCAGCGACGAAAAAATCGGATTGAGCAGGTCACCTGAAATATCTTCGGCATAGCCGCTGTTTTGGAGATTTATTGTTTCACCACTTTTTTTATGCCGGTAGAGTTCGCGGAAGTAGGCAGCTGAGAGCATACCTCCGGAAGCGCCGGTAAGCATGAATGTTTTTTGCATCAACTCACCCTCGAGCAAGCTATCGAGTTGTTGCAGAACATTCATTGCAAAGCTCGCACTGCGAACTCCGCCACCACTAAAATTTAGAAAAATCATTAGTGGCTTAGCTGAATCCTGGTTGCTTTTCCAGTTGTTCAATACCTGGATCATATTCTGCTTATCAGCTGCAATCTTTTCTGTGGTACATAATTTTAATAAAGCTTCCTGTGTGTATTCGGGGCGCTCATTTTTGTTGACATAATTTATCCCATAGGCTTTGTTCCTTGGATCAATTACATCATGTCGGTATAATAAATCTACAAGGATGAATAATCCAATAATGAAAAGTATACTCCAGCTTCGGAGGAAGTAACTAAGAGATCCCATCACTGCAATCATGATAGCAAAAAAGATCAGGACACTTGCAGCTGCAGGCACCTGGAAGATGGTTTTATCCAGGAAAAAACCAATTACAATCAGGAAAAGAAATGCCATCAGTATACTCACCATGGCTGCAAAATGATGCCGCTTGAAAACGGAATCAAGAAATTCCTGGCTGTAATGTGCAACGCTTCTTGCTTTTTTAAAACGAAATCCCGTACTGATAAAATAACCCACGTTCATCCCATATTTATTAAAAACATCCCCGCTCTCTTCTGCGTCGGTAAATGGATGCATGGGATCATAGATGGGTAAGAGTGTACGCTTGATCCTTCGGTCGGAACCAAACGAATAGATGAGCGAGAAAGAAATCAAAAGAAGTAGCCCGCCAAAAAACCCCGCAGCAACCGTTAAGAAATCAATCGTGGTCATGAGCTCTTTGTTAATGGCAAAATCGAAGGCCCTGGAAAAATAAAACAGGAGAAAGAATATCGGAATTATAGCATTATTGGTGCAATATTTTAAGAAAGTTTTATTGGTTGTAGCGAGAAATTTGCATCGCCTGCTATGCAAAATAAACGTTGTAATATTCCAACTCATAATTAGTATACCCGTTGCGATACCAACTACCGCAGCACCGAGAGCATTAACAGAGCCCAGGTATTCAGGCGCAAGGAACAAGGCATCCGCTCCGAAAGATTTCATGAAATGCCCATTTATAGTAAGTATCAAAAGATACCAGAAAAGCAATAGTACCTGGTATCTTTTGAAATGAAGCAACAGGAGCTGAACAGGAAATGAATAAAAAATATTTTTGAGCATGTACGGTCTTAAGGTTGCCTAATTTAAACAATAGACACCAGATTAAACTAAAGGGATGCTCGCGCTTAACATTAAACCTTATTGTTTGAATAGCGCTAACAGACAGTAACGAATATTCAATAAGCAAAATTGTTATGGATCAATAGAGTTTTTTGCTGGCATGGTTTTGCAAAACACAGCGTAAATGCCTGTGATGAGTATAGTTGAGAATAAAAGATGCAAAGGCTGAGCAATTGCAGGCATAGAAAAATAATTCATAACTATACCAAGAATAACTATTGCAAATATGCAAAATGCAACAAGTTTTAAAGTATTGCCCAGGAGATTGTCCTCCCGGTATTTGATGAATAGAAATATGCATGTGGATGCAACAATTATTGAAAAGGTCCGATGTATTAAAAAAATGTTTGACAATCGGCTGATCCATAATTGCCTTGAAGTAAAATTTAAATCCAGGGAAATATGATCGATCTCTTCGCGTACCTGGGTTCCAAGTATTATCTGGATGAGTAAAAGGATTATTGTTACAATCACCCATGGCCGCAGGTTTTTGTACAGTACTTTTTCACGCACTATGCGCGATTCATAAATTATACGATAGGAAACTGCGGCGATCAAAATGGCTACCAACATATGGGCTGTTACCTTAGCCACTTCGAGATTTCCTTCTACTACTTTACTGCCCAACCAGCCCTGGAAACCTGTTATCAATAACAATGCAAAGCTTAACCATGTGATGCGCGGCCTGGTTTTACGAAATTTCAGGCTCCAGGTAAATTGTATTAGCAGGAAAACGCCCAGGAGCGCGCCCAGCAAGCGATTGATATACTCTATCCATGTATGATAGGGATTGAATGAAGTATCAATATATTTAAATTTATAAAGCTCTTTATAATTTTCAGGCAACTCGCTCTCATTCATGGGTGGAATCCATCTTCCAAAGCATTTAGGCCAATCGGGACAACCCATACCGCTTTGAGTCATTCGCACTACGCCCCCGGCAAGTATTACAAGAAAAACTGTAACCAGGATTATTTTTGAAAAAAGAATGAAGCTCCTTGATTCCTGCATGGTAATATTTATCTGCAAAAGTAAACCAGCAATTGTAACGGGCAGCATAAATCTGTATTTGCATGTCTATTAATGTCATGTTTAAAATTTATTTCTTACTAACGCTCTTCACGATTTCAAATATTGGATTTGCACAAAACAAGCGCAAACAGTTTTTCGATCACATAGCCATCACACTGAGTCTTGCATCAGATCAGTTCGAGGTTGATAAAAACCGGTGGCCGGCAGTTTGGAAAAATAATTCAAGACTAGTTTCCTATGATTTAGATTCATTAAAGTACCAGGAATTTAACCGATTAGCATTAAGATTGCCTAAACTGGATATGGGCTTGCGTATGCAGTTTACCAAAGATCTTTTTTCCAATAATCCACATCGCTTACTGAACAGGAAAGTTACAGTTACAAGCGGGATTGGATATAGCCATTTAAATTATAGGCATAAGTTTCTCCACGGAGGTGATGGGTTTAATTTTATGGATACATCAAAGATCTACATAAACAAATTGCTTCAATTTACACAGTATAAATCAGTGCTGGATTTTTCTCAGTCATTCCAATACAGGTATAATTCATTTTTGTTTAGGGGGATTGAATACTTTTTAGGTATTGGCTATGTTGTAAAGGTTGAACTTTCCAATAAGGTGAACGAAAATTATAGCATGGATAAAAATTTTTATAACAGCAACCTCCAGAGGTTTCAAAAAGAAGCCGTACTAAATTCCATGCAAACTTTAGCTGGCAAAACAGCAACTACATTCCAGTTATTTATACCATTTGGGATTACCAAAAAATTATCCGACAAAAGTAAATTGTTGTTCGAGCTCGATTATACTTATTCGAATAATCCATATTCGGATGTGAATAAAAAAAATGAAGCCACTGCATTTCACATCGGGTACATCTATACCTTTAAGCCATAATTTATTCAAATACTTTTCTTGCTCCTTCCATTCTTTCATAATAAATTCAGGGAGGCTGGCCTCGACGAGGCAGGCAGGGGTTGTTATGCAGGGCCAGTCTTTGCATCCGCAGTTATTTTTCCAAAAGATTTTCGTCATCCCTTGCTCAACGATTCAAAACAACTTACTGAAAAAGAGCGCGAAGAATTAAGGCCCATCATTGAAAAAGAAAGTATTTCCTGGTCAGTGGCGCAGGTTTGTAATGTTGAGATTGATAAGATCAATATCCTGCAGGCATCTTTAAAAGCTATGCATCTGGCGCTTGATGCCTTGAAAGTAAAACCTGAGCTGCTCCTGGTTGATGGTAACCGGTTTAATACATACCCGGATATCTCACATCATTGTATAATTAAAGGAGATGG
>JBKJPO010000395.1:0-2699 GCA_046595095.1 Chitinophagaceae bacterium | reverse complement strand
TAATATTTAGCTAAGATAATTTTGGCTTTCTGCTTTCAATGGGAATACACCTTGACAAAGCAAGGAAATCCCTGTGGGAAGTTTAATCAAAAAACGAAGATTTTCGACCAGCCGAAGTAACTAATTATAGATCCACAACAACACCGGCTTCCTTGACCTATCAATCAATCCCTGTAATTTTTCCAGGTATGCCGGTGCAACCGTAGGACAGCCCCAGCTTTCGCAGATACTTGCGTTCACTTCTTTTTCTGGTACACATGAATGTGCATGCAACACCACGAATCGCTCAAAAGCATTCTCATTTGTTTCTTCAAGACCATGCAATTTGTAGGCAAGTCCAAATTTCCCCTGGTATGCCTGCCCTATCCTGTATTTACCGAGTGACGAACAATTGCTGCCGGGAATATTCGAGAATACAATTTCTGCAGTATCATTAAGACCACTACCGTGTGCTACAAGCCCTGCATCAATCGATTGCTTTTTAGAAAAGTCGTAAATAAAAAATCGTTTATTGGCAGAGGAAATACGCATATCAATCAAGAAACAATATTTGCGGTTGAAATCATGTTTGCCCACATATTTGTTAGCGGCGTCTCCGAAATCTTTTAAGCGAATTGATATGTCCTCGCTTTTATCAGGGCTTCTCATTAATGGCCCAAAATTTTTTCCCAAACCAATATTATTTGTATTCAGATATACACCCAAAAAGCTAATCAACAGAAACGCAAGGAGAAAAATTAATCGCATAGCAGTGGCTGAATTGCCGGGATGCAACTCCATAAAATTTCCATAAGCAAGCCAGTATAATAATTTAATAAAAAATTATTGTAAGCCCTGCATATCCGTATCCTGCAGGTTAAGCTTTTCCTTTATCGTTTCTGCATCAATCTTTAACAGGAACAACTGGAGTAGCAATACTGGAGTCAGGATTAAAAAAACTTTATCCGCAGTAAGAAAATAAGCGCCGGTGGTTAATAAAACGGGAACTTCAATCAAAGCAAAGTTGGTAATTAGAACGCTTCGGAATTGACGAAGTTTTTCTTGTGTAGATTCCATGTCACGAATATGAAGAAACCGCTTCCCGGTAATTATTCTTCTTGTAACAGAACTAATCATCAATCCGCCAAGAACCGCAACAAGCACATATTCACGTGGTACCTGTTTGTCCATCCTGGTTTTTTCAATTTCAACAAGATATGTTACGATTCCCAGGAACATCAGGCATCCCATCGCCATTGCTATTCTGATAATGTTCAGAGAGCGCTGCGTATGTGCTATCGTACCAGGTTGGAAATTATTTACTGGAGGGGTCATATCTCATAAAAGGGTTCTTCAGGAAGGATTTCTGAAAGCTAATAACTTCATTATTGGTATGTAGCTAATTTTGTTTTAATGGAAGACATTTCTCTCAGCACTTTCATTATGTGCTCTGAATTAATACCAATCTCCTCATACAATTCCTTAGGTGAACCGTGCTCGATAATCTTATCGGGGATACCCATAATCCTAACTTCTGCGCTATATTTATTGAGGGCCATAAATTCAAGTATTGCCGAACCAAATCCGCCAATTACCGTTCCATCTTCAATGGTAACGATCTTTTGATAGCGTTGAAAAACTTCGTGCAGAAGGTCCTCATCAATTGGTTTTACAAAACGTAAATCATAGTGTGCAGGATCGATACCTTCAGCTTTTATATCCCTGATCGCTGAAGCAGCAAAGTTTCCGGGATGTCCAAATGATAGGATGGCTACTTCATTACCGTCTTTGAGTTTGCGTCCTTTCCCGATAGTAATTTCCTTCATCTCGTTTTTCCAATCAGCTTTAACTCCTTCTCCTCTTGGATACCTGATCACAAACGGGTTTTCGGTTTTATCTAACTGTGCCGTATACATGAGATTACGAAGTTCGCCTTCATTCATTGGGGCACTAACGATCATATTTGGGATGCACCGCATGTACGCGATATCGTATGCGCCATGATGTGTAGGTCCATCTTCACCAACCAGCCCGGCCCTGTCGAGACAAAAAACCACTGGCAAATTTTGAATAGCGACATCATGTACAACCTGGTCGTATGCACGCTGCATGAATGATGAGTAAATATTACAAAATACTTTTAGTCCCTGGGTAGCAAGACCTGCACTAAGCGTAACTGCATGCTGTTCACAAATACCGACGTCGAATGCCCGGTGCGGCATTTTCTCCATCATGTATTTTAATGAACAACCACTAGGCATAGCTGGAGTAACACCCATTATCTTTTCATTCTTTTCCGCAAGCTCAATAATCGTATACCCAAATACATCCTGGTATTTCGGTGGCTGAGGCAGTTCGAAGGCCTTTTTATAAATTTCACCCGTTACTTTATCAAATAAGCCTGGCGCATGCCACCTCGTTTGATCCTTTTCTGCAAGCCCGTAACCTTTCCCTTTTACAGTCTTTATGTGAAGAAGTTTTGGACCGTTTATATCTCTTAAATCTCTTAAAGTATCAACAAGCTTTGTAATGTTGTGGCCATCAATGGGTCCAAAATAACGTAGCTTAAGGGCTTCAAAGAGGTTGGAACTTTTGCTAACCATTCCTTTAAGACTGGCTTCAATTTTTGAAACCATACGCCTCGAGTAATTGCTACCTACCGGTAGTTTACCAAGAGCTTTCCAAAAATCGTCACGGACTTTATTATATGCCTGTGAAGT